>CATZVV010000233.1 GCA_958425285.1 uncultured Lachnoclostridium sp.
TTTTGCAAAGTGAGTATGAGAAAAGTCAATCTGGAGTTTTGACAGAGGATAAGGCAAAGAAAGAGGCGGCAGAACTTATACGTACAATGCGTTATGGGGATGAAGAAAAAGGATATTTCTGGATTGATGACACAGACTACAATTTGGTTATGCATCCGATTTTGCCAGATCAGGAGGGAAATAACCGTTATGAATTGTCCGATAAGAATGGTGTTATGATTATCCAGGAAATTGTAAAGGTAGCGACTGGTCAGGATGAGGGCGGATATAATAAATTTTATTTTACCAAGGAGGATGGCGTAACAGTAGCACCTAAGATTGCTTATTCCCAGATATTTAGGCCGTGGAATTGGATTGTTTCTACGGGAAATTACACGGATGATATGGAAGCAGAAATACAGACGACTAGAAATGGGATTAATCAAAAGGCTCGTACCATGTTCATTATAATCGGATGTGCCATGCTAATTATGGCAGTGGTTTCAGTTTTTGTTTCCAGAATGTTTGGAAATACGATATGCCGACCGCTTGTGCGGATACAAAATCTGGCAAAACGGATTTTAAAAGGTGATTTGACCACTGCGATTGAGGTGAAGCAAAAAAATGAGCTTGGTAAAACAGCAGATGCATTGAATTCTTCACAGCAACAGATGGTTGGTTTGCTTTCTAATATTGGTAATACATCAGATATTTTAGAGGAAGCGGTAGAGGAGTTTACAAGGAATTTTAATAATATGAATCAGTCGATACAGAATGTATCGATAGCACTTGGAGAGATTACAGAGAATATTAACTCTCAGGCGGTTTCAACGGCATCGGCTTCGGATAGTGTTGAAGAAATTGCAACAGGAATAAAAAATACTTCTGTAGAAATAGAGTCATTGGATAAAAATTCACAGATAATGCAGGATTGCTCTTTGAAATCTATGGAGACATTACATGGCCTTATTGAAATTAATGCAAAGACAATGGCAGATATTGATTTGATGTATGGTCAGACAGAGAATACAAATGATTCTGTTCATAAGATTAGTCAGGCGGCAACTTTAATTAGAGAGATTGCTTCCCAGACAAATTTGCTTTCTCTAAATGCGTCTATTGAGGCTGCCAGGGCAGGTGAAGCAGGGCGTGGTTTTTCTGTGGTAGCAGAGGAGATAGGAAGTTTAGCAACTCAATCTGCGGAAACAGCAAAAGAAATCAATGATATTATTTTGGAATTGACGGAAAATGCTACGAAATCTATGTCAATGATGCAAAATATGAGTGAAGCCTCAAAGAATCAGGTAGATGCCTTGCAAGGTACACAGAAGATGTTTGAGGCATTAAAAACTGCCTTAGATTCTTGTGCTCGTTCTATTGAGACAATTATAATCAAGATTCAGAATGTAGATGCACAGCGCGAGACAATTACTGGGAATATTGAGACACTAAATGAGCTGGCAGCGGATAATGCAGCGGCAACAGAGGAAACCTCGGCAATGGCAGAAGAATTGAGAAGTGCAGTAGAAAAATCATCTGAGGTAGTAATGGTTCTTTCAGATGATATTAAGAAGCTTTCGGAAAATATGAAACAATTTCAATTTTAAGAAGAATGGGGTGTATTGATATAGCGGAACTCTTATTGGTAATATTGATATTTTTGTTGGTTATAGGGATAATACTGATTCTTGTCTTTTTAAAAAAACAGACAAAGAATATTAAGCACCACGCTGGGGCAGCAGTCGGCGAAGGAATGAAAGTTTATCACGATTTACAGAGTAAACAGACCTTGTTATTATTTAATCAATTGGAAAGCAGATTTCAGTCATTTGAGCTTGGGAATGAGCAGAAAATGGAAAATATGCGTATTACATTAAAAGAACAATTGAATCAAATGCAGAAAGATAATTATGAAAAGTTAGAGCTGATGAGAAAAACAGTCGACGAAAAGCTGGAAAAGACTCTGGAAAATCGGATGAACCAGTCTTTTGAACTGGTCGGTAAAAGACTGGATCAGGTTTATCATGGATTAGGAGAAATGAAAAATCTGGCAGAAGGTGTAGGGGATTTGAAAAAGGTTCTTTCAAATGTAAAAACAAGAGGAATTTTAGGTGAAATCCAGTTGGGAAGTATTCTGAAAGAAATTCTTGCGCCGGAACAATATGAAAATAATGTTTGCGTTATTCCCGGGAGTCGTAATGTTGTTGAGTATGCAGTAAGGTTACCTGGTAAGGATGGTAAATGCGTATATCTTCCAATTGATTCCAAATTCCCCTCTGATGCATATTCTGCTTTACAGGATGCATATGAGAGTGGAGATAAGCAGCAGATTGCACAGATGGGAGCTGCTCTGGTACAACGAATACGTCTTTTTGCAAAGGATATACATACAAAATATATTGAACCACCATATACAACTGAATTTGGAATTCTTTTTATCCCCTTTGAGGGCCTCTATGCGGAAGCAGTAAATAGGGGATTAATTGAAATTCTTCAAAGAGAGTATAAAATCAGTCTGACAGGACCAAGTACAATGGCAGCTATGTTAAATAGTCTGCAAATGGGCTTCCAGACACTTGCCATTCAAAAGAGAAGTAGTGAAGTATGGGAACTGTTAGGTTCGGTTCGTTCAGAATTTGACAAATTTGAAGGTGTGCTATCTAATACAAGACAAAGATTGGACCAGGCAAACAAAGAGCTGGATCAGTTAGTTGGTGTACGTACAAGGCAAATACAGAAAAAACTTCGCGACATGGAACAGATTGAGCCTTGATGATTAATGAAATTCGTTCATGAATTCGCGGAAACGAAGAGGGAGGTTCTGTTGTTGCAGTTTTGGATTCTTTCTTGAGTCTATTTGTATTGCATCAATGAAAGTCTGAAACAGATTTTGTAAAAGTTGCTCATCATCAGAATATAATGCATCAAGTTGTTCTATATCAAAGTCTATACGATTCTGGATGATTGGGTCAAGTCCTTTTGCATGGAGGAGCAAAGAATTTCGACCCACATCAGCAATAATAAAATCCTCATCCGGGAAACGGTCACAAAAATGCTCAGAAAGAAAGTAAAGAATATCGTTTTTAGGTCGGATTTTAGCAAATAGTAGTCCGTTTCTTAATTCCATGAAGCGTAGAAAGCCATTAAAATGATGTATTTCATTTGTTACATTTCTGGACAGGGAGAATAGATGAGAAACAGATGTGCTTCCCAAGTGGTGGAGCACATTTTTTCCCATATATAACCCTAGAATAATACAACGATAAATGATGTCCGCCTTTTGTGGATTATAGGATACGCTGACTTGCATAATCTGCCGATAAAATTCTACAGAAATTTTTTGTGTAATGGTTCGGGCTACTTTTTCCGCTTTTTCTTTATCTGTTATTACTTCTATATATTCACAAAATAATTGCCGGTTGTAATCAGCCTCTAAAAGTTGAATCTCATTTTTACTATGTCCGTGGGAATCTTCCCAGGCACGATAAATGCATGATAAAATCCCCTCAAGTGAATTTTCACAAAGATAGATATATTTCATTTT
>CATZVV010000234.1 GCA_958425285.1 uncultured Lachnoclostridium sp.
TGAAAATGTAGACGATTTGTTTCAAATTGGATGCATTGGCTTAATGAAAGCCATTGACAACTTTGATACATCTTTAAACGTAAAATTCTCAACGTATGCTGTTCCAATGATTATTGGTGAAGTACGGCGCTACTTACGAGATAATAACTCAATTCGGGTAAGCCGCTCTCTTAGAGATATTGCTTATAAAGCAATCTACACGAAAGAGGCTCTTATGAAACACAGCGATAAAGAACCTACAATTGAAGAAATCTCCAAAGAAATTGATGTTCCGGCAGAAGATATTATTTTTGCTCTGGATGCCATACAGACACCTGTCTCCCTTTATGAACCAGTATATTCAGAAGGTGGCGATACGCTATATATTATGGATCAGATTAGTGATAAAAAATGTAAAGAAAATAACTGGATTGAACATCTTTCATTGCGTGAAGCAATGAAAAAATTACCGGAACGTGAAAACCGCATTATTAAATTGCGCTATTTTGAAGGCAAAACACAAATGGAAGTAGCAGAAGAAATCCACATTTCACAGGCTCAAGTATCCCGACTAGAAAAAAATGCTTTATCTACAATGAAAAATCATTTATCATAAAAAGAAAATCGGCCAAAGGCCGATTTTCTTTTTATACATATTTTCCCAATGTTTTACGCACAGCGCCAACTCCTTCCATCAGCTCTGCAAACATTCCTTCAACCTTCTTACCCAAACCGGCTTGATACAAATCTACTGCAAAAATATCAGAGGCACTCAAAATATCCTTTAACAGTTCGTGCACATCCATTTCATCTCCTAATCTGATATTTTCAAATCTCGGTTTCAAAAGCTCCAGTTTCGGATCCGGACTCTGCTCAAAAACATTCCCATTGTCATCAATACCCGTCAAGTATCTGCACCATCCGGCCAAAACAAGTGGAATCAAGGTCAGATTCTGAATCTCTAAATCATCCCGATTCATATAAAACTTGATTGTCTCACCAAAACGAATGGGAATTTTTTGAGAAGTATCTGTTGCAATACGCTGAGGCGTATCCGGCATAAATGGATTTGGCAAACGAAGCTTTAAAACAGCTTCTGCAAAATCCTTTGGATTAAGAATTCCCGGATTTACAACAACCGGCATTGCTTCTTCATAACACATTCGCTCAACGAGCCCTGACAATTGTATATCTTCCATTTCATCATGAATTGTCTTATGTCCGAGCAAACAACCAAAAATAGCAAGTGCAGTATGTAACGGATTCAAACAGGTGCATACTTTCATCTTCTCAACTTTGTCTACTGTTTCACGATCGGTAAATAAAATTCCTGCCTCTTCCAATGGGGGACGCCCATTGGGAAAAGAATCTTCAATTACTAAATATCCTGTCTCCTCCGAATTTACAAATGGTGCTGTATATGTATTTTTATTGGTAATAATTAAATCTGTATCTTCAAAATCATCTTCTTTCAGCATCCGGACTACATTTTCATCCGGTCTTGGCGTAATTTTGTCAATCATCGACCACGGAAATGAAACTTTACCGCTGTCATCCATATATGTCACAAAATCGCACTCAACCAGTCCGGTTTTACTCCATTCTTTTACAAAAGCCATCACACCGGCTTTTAACTTATCACCGTTATGGGAACAATTATCCATACTCACAAGTGCAATCGGTGCACCACTTTTCTTGAAACGACGGTAACAGAGTGCGGCAATACGCCCCATCAAATGCCCCTGTGGAAATTTGGGACCAGATTTGAAACCTTCTTCTACAGATGAAAATACTGCTCCATTTCCATCCACAATCGAATAACCTTTTTCTGTAATTGTAAAACTAACCATTTGCAGGGATGGGTTTTCAAAAATCTCAATCAAACGATTATAATCATCGGTCTCTGCCGGATCTGCTATTAATGATTCAATAACAGAACCAACTACGTTTTTTTCAATTGTTCCATCTGCCTTTAATACAACAGATAAACTCATTCCATCATACGGTTTGTAAGCTTTCTCAATAATTTCATGATCAAAGCTTTCTGCTACAATAATACCTTTTTTGTAAATTCCGCGATTCAAAATACGTTGAAGACTTTCCGCAGTAAAAGCACGAAAAATATTGCCGGCACCAAAATGAACCCATTCCGGTTCTTCACGGGTCATTTGTTTGACAACTTTCCGGTCATATTCAGGCAAAAAATAATTCTTTTTTTTCCATTCACTCGTGTCGCCATTTTGCAATAAATCAAGTAATTTCATTTTTCTACCCTTCTTCCTTTCTAAGAATCATATATGCATTTCCAGTCATTATTTCTTATTCTTACGGATGCCCTCCCATAAACCATTAATGTAGGCAACTCCCAAAGCCCGGTCATATAACCCATATCCCGGTCTTGCCTGTTCACCCCAAATCATACGACCATGATCCGGACGAATACAACCATCAAAGCCTGTTTCAATCAGAGCCTTGACAATCTCATACATATCTAAATCACCATCCGAAGATAAGTGAGAGCTTTCATGGAAGAATCCTTCTGATTCATATTTAATATTACGTATATGCGCAAAATGAATTCGTCCAGATATTTTAGGATTGCGGATAATTTTTGGTAAATCATTTGCAAGATTACTTCCGAGAGAGCCTGTACAAAGAGTAAAACCATTATAAATACTGTCATTTAATGAGGCAATTTTCTCTAAAGATTCTTCACTTGTAACGATTCGAGGCAATCCAAACACACTCCAGGCCGGATCATCGGGATGAATTGCCATTTTAATCTGATATTCCTCACAAACCGGCATAATACCATCTAGAAAATATTTCAAATTTTCCATTAGCCTTTCTGCTGTAATCCCTTTGTATTTTTCAAATAACTCCATAATCTCATTCTTGCGGTTTGGCTCCCAGCCTGGCATTACAAATCCACCACTGGCTTTTTCAATCCGTTCAAACATTTCACTCGCCTTAATTCCATCAATCAATTTTGAATCATAGGCAAGGGCAGTAGAACCATCCTTTAATGGAAGTGCCAAATCCGTTCTTGTCCAATCAAAAACTGGCATAAAATTATAACATACCAGATGAATTCCGGCTTTTCCTACGGCACGAAGAGCTCTCCTGTAATTTTCAATATACATATCTCTGGTCGGAAGGCCTATTTTAATATCTTCATGTACATTAATACTTTCAATACCAACCAGCTCTAATCCTTTGGACTCCACAAGCTGCTTTCTTTCAAGCACATCTTCATAGCTCCATGGTTCTCCTGCCGGAATTTCATGAAGTGATGTAATAACACCAGTAATACCCGGAATCTGACGGATTTGTTCAAGCGTTACACTATCCATCCCTTCCCCATACCATCTTAATGTCATATCCATACTACATTTCTCCTTTATTCATAAATTTTTCTGTGTTTCTCATCTGCTATTCCAGACTTTCGATAAAAATATGTATTGATACAGTCACGCCATTCTTTCGCATTTAAAAGTTGTCTTTGAAACCTCTCGGATACTCTCTGACTC
>CATZVV010000235.1 GCA_958425285.1 uncultured Lachnoclostridium sp.
ATATCGGCACTCCGTTGACGGAATACCGATAAAAAAGCTTAACTTAGTGACATTGTTAAATGAATTTGTTGAGGAAGAAGGGGAGGTTCCGGATCCATATGGAGGAGAAGAGGAAGAGTACGAAAATTGTTATATAGTCATGAGAGATTTACTATATAAAATGAAGAAAAAGTTAAATTGGAGGTAACTATATGATAGCAATTGGCAGTGATCAGGCGGGGTATGAATTAAAACAGGATATTATTGCATATCTGGAAAGTAAAAATATTGCGTATAAGGATTATGGGAGTTATAATACAGACCCTGTAGATTATCCCATTTATGGAAAAAACGTTGCCTATGCGGTAGCAGATGGAACGTGTGAAAAGGGAATTTTAATTTGTGGAACAGGTATTGGAATTTCAATTGCGGCAAATAAAGTAAAGGGAATTCGAGCCGCTGTGTGTGGAGATTGTTTTAGTGCAGAGGCAACCAGACTTCATAATGATGCCAATATACTTGCATTAGGAGCAAGGGTTGTGGGATCAGGACTTGCAGTAAAAATTGTTGAGACATTTTTAAATACAAATTTTTCGGGAATTGATCGTCACCAAAGGCGTATTGACCTGATTGAAGAAGAAAGATAGAAAGATTGTGTGAAAATAATACGGATGGAGCTATTTTTACACATGAGTTTGTTCATGTTGGCTGTATTGTGCCGGAGCGTCACAAATAGCTTTGATGGCAGACGAGAAACCTCTTCTGTGGATTTCTTATCGCCTCGTTGCGTACACGCTCCGGAATGGAGATTAATATGAGAATAGGATTTATTGGTTGCGGGAATATGGCAAAAGCAATTCTCAAAGGAATTGTGGCAAAAGGATTGTTTCCGGTTAGTGAAGTGATTGCGGCAGATCAATCGGCAGAGGCTTTAGAGGTGGTTCGGAAGGAGCTTGGAATACAGGTTACAAAGGACAACAAGGAGGCAGCCAGAGCCGAGATTCTTGTCTTAGCTGTTAAGCCATTTCATTTTGAAACTGTAATTTCGGAAATCAGGGATTATGTAGCCCCGGATCAGCTTATTATTTCAATTGCTGCAGGACAGACAATTGAAAATATTGAGAGATTTTTTGAGAAAGACATTTGTCTAATAAGAACAATGCCAAATACCCCGGCATTAGTTGGAGCAGGTGCTGCTGGCATTTGTAAAAATAAGTATGTTTCAGAACAGCAACTGCAGACAGCGATTGATATATTTTCCAGTTTTGGAATTGCAGAAGTGGTTTCTGAGAAGATGATTGATACGGTGATTGGTGTGAGTGGAAGTTCGCCTGCTTATGTCTTTATGTTTATTGAGGCGATGGCAGATGCAGCAGTAGCAGATGGGATGCCAAGAGCACAAGCTTATCGCTTTGCAGCACAGGCTGTATTGGGAAGTGCGAAAATGGTATTGGAGACTGGAAAACATCCAGGTGAATTAAAGGATATGGTTTGTTCTCCTGCGGGGACAACTATTGAGGCAGTGAAGGTTCTGGAAGAAAAGGGATTACGGAGTGCAGTTATCGAGGCACAAATGGCTTGTGTAGAACGGGCAAAAAATATGTAGTGGGTTTTGAGAGGCACTTTCGTAATTAGTAAAAGGAGATTTTTCGTGAGAAAAAGGAAGGGAAGCAAAGGAGAAATTTTTCGGGCACTGGCTATGATAACCCAAATAGGTTTATCAACAATGACATCAATGGCAGTTAGTATGTTTCTCGGATGGTGGCTGGACAGATTGCTTGGGACAAGATTTATTATTCTGATTATGCTCTTTGTTGGAATCGGTGCATCAATGAAAAGTATTTTAATTGTAACGAAAAGTTTCACGAAAAATTCAGAGAAATCGGAGGAATCAGAACGTGGACAAAGCAAAAAGAACATTGATTAGTCTGATTGCAGGAATTTGGATTATAATGATTCCGGTTACGGCTGCTGGAGTTCTTGTGACAAAAAATGTTTCGTTTTTGTGGGGTGAGCTGGTTGGAAGCCTTGCATCTACTGGCCTTTCGCTTCATATGTATCATACTCTGGATATTGCACTGGATATTGGGGAACGTGCAAGCAGCTATGCTAAAAGGTCTGCATTTTTTCGCTCGATGATGGTTTTGGCAGTTCTGGCACTCTCGGTTGCTTTTAGCAAATATATTTATCCGGTGGGCGTCTTTCTTGGGTTGTTTGGAATGAAAATTTCAGTATATGTGCAACCTATAATAACAAAATTTTTAGATTGGAGGGGAAGAAAATGAGTACACCAGATTTTTTCATACATGGTTATAAGGTAGTAAAGGTGTTTGGAATTGAATTTCAAATTACAACAACGCATGTTTGTATGGCTTTTATCATAGCAATTATTTTATTGTTTGCACTGTTTGCAAATCGTGCAATCCGTAAAGCAGACCCAACAAAAGCACCTGGAGCTTTTCTCAATGTGATTGAATGTATGGTGGAGAAAATTGATGGAATGCTGCTGACTAATATGGGCTCCAATCTAGGACCTAGATTTGCGAATTATGTTGGCACTATATTTATATTTATATTGTTGTGTAATTTATCGGGATTACTTGGTCTTCGACCTCCAACAGCGGATTATGGTGTAACATTGCCATTAGCACTGGTAACATTTTTCCTGATTGAATATCAGGGAATTAAGGCACAGAAATGGGGCAAACTGAAAGGTTTATTTGAACCGGTTTTCTTATTTTTTCCGGTGAATCTTATCAGTGAATTTGCAACACCCCTTTCTATGTCACTGCGTTTGTTTGGAAACTTATTATCAGGTACGATTATGATGGCTCTTGTGTATGGACTTTTACCGAAAGTTGCGCTTATTATATGGCCGGCGGCATTACATGCTTATTTGGATGTATTTGCTGGGGCATTACAGGCTTATGTATTTGCGATGCTTACAATGTCTTTTATACGCAATGCAGTAGAAGATTAGAAATAGAAGCTGATTCATATTATGGCTTTTATAATAAAGAAAAATGAATTAACTTTTTAAGGAGGAAATGATTATGATAACAAATGAGGGTCTTATTTTAGCGGCATCTGCAATTGGTTGCGGTATTGCTGTATGTTCGGGTATCGGTACCGGTATTGGACAGGGAAATGCAGCCGGGATGGCAGCATCGGCAGTGGGTAAAAATCCAGGTGCGCGAAGCCAGATTATGTCCACCATGCTTTTAGGTCAGGCCGTTGCAGAAACAACAGGTCTTTATGGATTTGCTGTGGCAATGCTTTTAATGTTCGTAAATCCTTTGTTAAGTATGTTACCATAAATAGGAAGGAGGTCTATACGTGCGATTGGCATTGATGGCAACAGCCTTGACAGATAACCGTATTTTTGGTTTGGATGTTCAGACTGTTGTAGATACAGTAATTACCCTAATTGCCATTTTTGCATTGTTTTTATTATTGTCCTATCTGTTGTTTAAACCCGCGCGAAAGTTGATGCAGGATCGACAGGCGTTTATTCAGGGGCAATTGG
>CATZVV010000236.1 GCA_958425285.1 uncultured Lachnoclostridium sp.
GTAAAATCTTCTTTATCCCGAACCGCCTTTCCATAGTACAGGTTCTCCAGTTGACCATTCTCCATAATATGGATAATATAACTCACTTCTTTGTTGAAAATGTGAAATGTTTTTGTTTTTTCATGATACTTTATCGCCATAATTCTCTCCTTGTTTAAAAAAAGGCTGACGTAATCACTGTTACGCCAGCCAAAAATGTCTACGGTTATAATTTACCACCGCTGGTAGCAATTCCTTCAATAAATTGTTTCTGGAAAATCACATAAATGATAATCATCGGTACACATGCAATCAAAGACGCTGCCATCAGTTCCGGGAACTTCGCTACATACTGTCCCTGCATCTTTGCCAGTGCAGAGGAAAGAACTAACATGTCTTTGTCTGTATTAACAATCATCGGCCACATCAGGTCTTTGAATGCAAAAACTGCTGTAAAAATTCCAAGTGCCACCATGCCAGATCTCGTCAGCGGTGCCATGATATAAAGAAAGGTTTGACCGATGTTACATCCATCCAGTCTAGCCGCTTCTTCCAGATCATTTGGCAACCCCATATATCCCTGACGCAAAAGGAACGTTCCAAATGCTGTTACCATACCTGGGAATACCAATGCAAAAATGGTATTCAGCATCCCCATTTTACTAATCATCAGATACTGCGGAATAATGAAAATTTGCACTGGAACCATCATCTGAAACAATACCAATGAGAAACAAAAGTTCCTTCCTTTAAAGTGAAGCCTTGCAAATGCATACCCTGCCATCGTTGCCGTCAAAACCGCACATAAAACACGGAAGAGGATTAACAGAAATGTGTTTTTATACAGCATCAGGAAGTTCATATTATTCAAAACTGCTGCGAACGCCTCTGTTCTCCATAACTTTGGAAAAATTACAAAAGGATTAATTGCGGTGGCTTCTGTGACCGATTTAAAAGATGTCAGTATCATCCATAAAAAGGGGACCATCATCGTAATCGATATAAGAACCAATGCAATGTGTATTACAATTGTAGATATTTTTCTTTTTGTTTCCATACTAGCCATTCTGCCCCCCCTAATTATAGAATACCCATTTTTTCTGTCCAATCATCTGGAATACGGTAAGAATCATCGTAAGAACAAGAAGGAGAACAACAATCGTTGCGCCATATCCCATATTCTTATTAATGAATGCGTATTTATAGAATAAATATACCAGTGACTGTGTCTTTTCAAGTGCCGGATTCGTCTTATCTATTACCATGTAAATCAAGTCGAATACCTGAAGGGAACTAATTACGCGGGTTACCAGCACAAAGAAAATTGTCGGGGACAATAAAGGAATTGTGATGTAAAAAAAGCTTTTCACTCCTGTTGCCCCGTCAATTTCTGCCGCCTCATAATAATCATGGGGAATCTCCTGCAGCCCGGAAAGAAATAGTACCATGTTGTATCCAAGTATTGACCAGACACCAATCACTGCAATCGAAAATACCGCGATCCTCGGATCAGAAATCCATTTTACATGAATATGGAACAGATTATTAATCAATCCAAAATCTGAGTTGAATAACCATCGCCATACCATAGCCACTGCTGCCGGAGCCGCAACCATCGGAAGGAATATGATGGTTCTATATACAGAACGTCCTCTCATCTTTCTGTTCAGAAGAACTGCCAGAACCAGTGCGATAGCAATGGAAAACGGAACTTCCACAATCGCATATTTTAATGTATTAATCAGAGCCTGCCATACTTCTTTATCTCCGAATACCTTCACATAATTATCCAATCCAACAAAAATATTTCCTCTTCCAAAGTCCCCTGTTTTGAAGAAACTTTGGTAAATTGTCTGAAAAATAGGAATGAGATTCAAAATAATCAACCCTACCATCGTTGGCAAAATAAACAGCCAGCCCCATAGAAATTCACTGCGCTCTCTGCTTGATCCCATAAGTTTTCTCTTTTTATCCATGCAAACCACTACTTCCTTTAATACAGGCAGATTCAAAAGAATCTGCCTGACAAATTGAAACGTTTTAATTTTTATTGTGCTTCTTCCTCTAGCTTATTGTTCATCTGATCTGCCATCTCTTTGCACACATCTGCCATACTCTTTTGGCCTGTGTAAACACTCTTTAACAACTCACTGTCCTCATTCTCCCAAGTTACGGTAGATCTTGAATATGGCCTGATTTCCATATCATCCATCATGTTCAAATAAGCCTGTAAATTGAAGTCTGCTGAATTTTTCCATGCGTCAGATGTTCCCTTGTATGCGGACATCGTAACACCAAGTTCTGCCTGTTTTTCCTGTGCCTCTTTGGAACCCAAATATTCAATTAACTTCCATGCATTTTCCGTATTTTTGCCGTTGGCTGATGCAGCCCATCCAAGCCCATTGTATACGGAAGCTCTTCTTCCTGTTGTTGCATTTTTCGGAAGTTCTACAACATCACAGTTCTCAGCCGTGTACTCATTAGACTTATAGGCTGGAAGCATCCAGGAACCTTGGCATACCATCGCAACTTTACCCGACTGGAACAAAACATCCTCACTGTTTTCAGACATCGTCTCCAGAGAAGGCATCACACCATCCTGAATCCAACCTTCTAATGTTTCCATTGCTTCAATTGTCTTCGGATCATCCCAGCCTGATTTTGTCCTGTCATCATTAATGATATACCCGCCGTTATCGAAAACCATATTGTAATAACCAGCCTGATTGGTGTCATTTCTCATTGCAAGCCCATACTGACTTCCATCTTCTTTTGTCAGCTTCTTTGCCGCTTCTGTCACATCGTCCCATGTCCAGTCTGCAGTAGGATATGCAAGCCCTGCTTCATCAAACATCGTCTTATTGTACCACAGAGCGATTGTATCCACGTCCTTTGGCACTGCGTAATATTTATCTTTATATGTGTACAATCCCCAAATATCCTCTGGATAATTTTCAGGATCAATGGTATCACTTTCCGCAATTTTATCTGTTAAGTCTAGAAGCATACCGTTAGACATGTATCTTTCACTTTCGTTCGAGTGCATCCAAAATACATCTGGAAGAGAGCCGCCCTGTGCACCTGCTTCCAGCATGGTCCAATACTCGTCCCATTTTACCACAGTAAGCTTTGTTTTAATTCCTGTCTCTTCTGTGAAATCTGCGAGAATCTCTTTGATTCCAGGCTCCTGATAAGAATCCCAGATAGAAACAGAGAGTTCTCCGCTGTCTGATTTTTCCTTGTTGTCATCTGTACTTTCACTGTTTCGGTTTCCTCCGCATGCTGCCAGTGAAAGTGCCATAGCCCCTGCCAACACCATAGCCAACGCCTTCTTAAATTTCATATTTTTCCTCCCTTATTTTTTTGTCAGATTACTTGATTTAGCATCTGTTTCATATGTTGTTTTTTATTATAATTTCACATGGAATAATGTTAAATGGAGATTTGTCTGCATTATATGGAAAAATGTTATTTTTATGTATTTTTTCTTGTTTCCATAACATTCTTTTTAATTTT
>CATZVV010000237.1 GCA_958425285.1 uncultured Lachnoclostridium sp.
GGCCTTGACATCAACCGATCCAATGAATTCTCCATTTGGGCTATCAAGATAAAGGTCAATCGTTCCTGCAGTTGTTCCCACTTCCTTTGTTGATGCTGTTGATACAGTAAACTTTACGGCACCATGTTCACCAAAACCAACATTTTGTATTCTTACATTATCTTTATCACTAATTTCACAAAGATTTCTTCCTCCTTCAGAGCAATCCTCTTTTTCTACGCCTTCACCCCATGCAAAAGTTTCTGCTTCAACCCGCTCATAAGGGTTGAGTTGCTGGATTGGTTCCACCCCTTCATCGGTAAATGGAACTTCCGGTATTGTTCCATCCTCATTATAGGTGAATTCCTCCACTGCTACGGAACGATGATACCCACTTCCATCAGGAAGTTTACCCGTATGATAAAAGAAATAAGAATGTCCTCTGTAGTCAATAATTCCTGGATGATTTGTAAAACTTCCTGTTCCTTTTGAATCATATTTATCATTCATAATCATACCGACATATTTCCATGGTCCAAGAGGAGAGGTACTTGTTGAATAGTCAACTCTTTCCGGAATTCCATTACTTGCATAAACCATATAATACAAATTATCACGTTTGTAAAACCACGGACCTTCTTCAAATAAGGTTGGACGTATATTATAATCACTTGTCTCTTTGTTTTTCTCAAAATCAAATTTGCTTTGTGTGCCAAACTGCTCCTGAATGTCTGATACTTCTTCTTCCGTAAGATCCTGTCCTTTTAGTTTCCAAACCTTAACTTCTCCATCGGTTTCAATCATATTATCTTTCAACTTAACTGCTTTTAGATCTGGATTTCCCCAATATAGATATGCCTGGCCATCATCATCAATCCACACTGTAGGATCAATATTTCCAGAACCAATGCTAACAAGAGGCTTGCCAATGGCATCTTCAAATGGTCCCGTTGGAGAATCAGAGACTCCAACACCAATGACTGTGGCCCATCGATTTGTTTTTAATCCAAGAGGTACATAATAATAATATTTACCATCTCTTTCGATACACTGACCAGCCCATGCTGAATTTTCGCATGCCCAATCAAATGTATCATAAGCCATAACTGTTCCATGATCTGTCCAATTCACCATATCTGCTGTAGAATAACATTTCCAGTCGTTCATTGTATAAAAATTATCTATTAATTCATCCTCATCATGTGATGTATATACATATATCCTTCCATCAGAACTTACCATTGGTGCCGGATCAGCAGTATATATATCCTGTACAATTGGATTTACTGCAAGAGACTGCTGGGGAATCATAAGAGCTAATAAGCTACATACTAATGTAATGCTGATAACCTTTTTTAATAACAGATTCTTTTTCATAATATCCTCCTATTCTACCGTTACAAATGCATCTGACTGGCTAAGTATTCCACCTTTTGAATCAACAATTGTCAGAATATATTTACCCGGCTGCTTTGGTGCCTTCATTCCATGACTGTCACCCGCTGCTTTTGACATACTTGGATCCGTTTCATCAAAAGCGGAAAGTCCGGATGGTGCAAGCCATATCGTCTTTGTCGAATCAGATAAAACATCCGTAAAATTAAATTCCTCTTCACTTTTTACCGTAATATCAGTATCAAGTATCCGGTTTGCTTCTGTTACAGACGTTGTGAATACAATTGTTTTATCACCTGCCTCTAAGGTCCATGTTCCTGCTGTAGATATTTCATAACCATCATTTACTTCTGCACCATTCAATGTATATGAATATTTATCATCCATAAGTTCAAGCACAAGCGGCCTGATTTTTGATACATTTACATTCTGTCCCTCGGATACATTTGCCACATCAGAAGTTTCTCCCACATAAAGCGTGAAGGTAGATGCATCCGATACAGAACCATCCGAATAACGAATATAAAGCTTATATTCACCCGGTACACTTGGAATATCCATCTTCCTTGCATTTCCAGTAGCTTTTGTCATTGTATCATCTTCCGCAAAAGAACTCGTACCTTCTTCTGCCAGCCATACCTCATCTTCCTTTTTCAACAAACCTCTTCTCGGCAACTTTTGTCCCGCTGCCAATCTTACATTTGATGCCAATTCATAATCTGTATCCGGAATCACATCTTTTCCGACCATATGTACATATTTATCTTCCAGACCAGAATATAAAACCGTCTCGTATCCTTTTAGAGGCCATATATACTGTTCATTTACATATTGCTCCAGAGAACAATTCGGTGCCGTTGTCTCCGAACGGCTTGTATTTGAAAAACCATTGGTTACAATCATATCATGCTTTCTGCGCCAATCATTTAACTCATATACATTTCTTATAATATTCGTTACCACATTGCTGTCAAATTTTATATATGCACTTCCCTCATCCGGATGGAAACCATTAATCATCTTACTTCCATTTGCAATCTGTGGTGCCCGCTTTGCATTTATATAATTGAAACTCATCTCTGAATATTCTGTCCAATCATCATTTCCCTGCTTTCCAAGCGTATAGATTCCACCTGCGTCTTGCAACAGGGAACATATTTCTTCTACACGGTTATAATTCACATGATTATTTTTGGACGTATCTGTCGGCACTCCCGGTAATTGAGAATCACTTCCTGTTTCGCCATCAAAGTTACACCATCCCCAACCGATACTCATTCCACTATAAGAACATTTATAAACAAAATTGTGCAATACCTGCATATTATATGTAAAGAAAGAAGTAATTGGTGAATTACCCGGGAAAAAGTAACAGTTTTCATAAAGATAATTATTTGTAACGGTTATATCTTTTGGGACTGACTCTGTACCATTTTGAAATTTCTCCTTATCCGGTCCTGCTGCATTACTTGTTTTAACTTGATGAATCTCTGTATCATTTTCGTATACATGCTGAGGGTGTCCTACAACAATTCCGGCTCCACCTGTATGTGCAATATAATTTCCGGTAACCTCACAGTCCCTCACATCATTTTCCAGATGAATTCCTAAATATCCCGTATGCCGAATCTCTCCATCTAAAAATTTTATATTCTTAGCCGAATTCACGTGAATCGCCGCTGGAGGGACATCATAAGAACGGTAAATATCATCATGCTGATTGACATTGGCAAATTGGGTAAGTACAATGGAACCCTGCACAGAAGCATAGCCGTGCGAGCCTTCGACTTCATATAAATTCCAGTCTGTATATGCAAATCCCAAGCCTTCAAAAGTAATATTTTGTACATAATCTGAAGTTGGATTATCTCCACACATATCTAAAATCGTATCTGTCTCTGGAATAATAACCTCTGCTTCATTTAAGTCTTCTCCCTCTCTCGGGATGTAATAAAGCATACCTCCTGCCTGATCAAAATAGAACTCACCTGGCTTTTCCAACCATTCAAACACATTTACTACATCATTTACTTTTTCGGGGCTATAGGCTGTTCCCCATCCAAGATTTTGTGC
>CATZVV010000238.1 GCA_958425285.1 uncultured Lachnoclostridium sp.
CCAGAGCCATTTTCTTGGAATCTAAGATAAAACTGTCTTTCAGCCGAATATAGTCTTCTTCATTAAAAAAACGTTCTCTCTGAACACGGGTCATGTAAAGTAAATCAAGTTCAGGTAA
Source organism: uncultured Lachnoclostridium sp. (assembly GCA_958425285.1). Lineage (GTDB taxonomy): Bacteria > Bacillota > Clostridia > Lachnospirales > Lachnospiraceae > UBA933. The sequence goes on from CATZVV010000238.1 coordinate 119, forward strand.
AACATCTTCCAGCACATTCACTTCTTTGTATTGAATTCCATTTGCATCTAAAGTCTCTTTTCTTAAATAGTCCGGTATTTTTAATTCTATAGGAGAAATCATAACAAATTTTACATTTGGATAGCGTACCATTGCTTCAATTAATGAATGTACCGTTCGTCCAAACTTTAAATCACCACATAATCCAATTGTCAGACCATCTAATCGCCCCTTTAAATTTTTTATTGTTAATAAATCAGTAAGAGTTTGTGTTGGATGATTATGACCACCGTCACCGGCATTGATAACAGGAATTGAAGAATGTAATGAAGCAACATAGGGAGCGCCTTCCTTCGGGTGGCGCATTGCACAAATGTCTGCATAACTGGATATAACTCGAATTGTATCGGCAACACTTTCGCCTTTTGCTGCCGAACTGGAGTCGGCAGATGAAAAACCAAGTATATTGCCTCCTAAATTTAACATAGCAGCCTCAAAACTAAGTCTTGTTCGTGTACTTGGTTCATAAAAGCAGGTTGCCAGTTTCTTACCATCACATACATGAGAGAATTTATCTGGCTTTTCAATGATTTCTTCTGCTAAAGAAAGTAAATCATTTAATTCCTCCACGGAAAAATCAAGAGCGCTGATTACATGTTTCATGGTTTCCTCCTTGTTCGTTCAACGATTTCTGGGATATATTGTACTACACTTTTGAATCACTTGCAATCTTCTTTAAAAACAAGTATAATGAAAAATAGTGAAAAATGAACTAGGAGGATGATTATGGTAAAATTATACGAAGGCGGCGCCTACTTAGTCAATGGAACCGAGTTGATTCCCGACAGTAATGAAGCGATTCGTGCCGTAAAGAGTAAGACAGGCTGCGATGTAACAAGAGAATCCGCAGCAAAAGGAACAATGGCTTACGAAATTTTGGAAGCACACAACACTTCCGGAAATATGGAACAGTTAAAAGTTAAATTTGATAAATTAACTTCTCATGATATTACATTTGTAGGGATACTGCAAACAGCCAGAGCATCCGGACTTGAAAAATTTCCGGTACCGTATGTTTTAACAAATTGTCATAACAGTCTTTGTGCAGTGGGCGGAACAATCAATGAAGATGACCATATGTTTGGTCTGACTTGTGCAAAAAAATATGGCGGAATTTATGTTCCTCCTCATCAAGCAGTGATTCATCAATTTGCACGCGAAATGCTTGCTTCATGCGGTAAAATGATTCTTGGTTCAGACAGCCATACCCGTTACGGGGCACTTGGTACAATGGCAATCGGTGAAGGCGGTCCGGAAATTGTAAAACAGCTTCTGGAAAGAACCTATGATATTCCAATGCCGGGAGTTGTTGCGATTCACTTGACTGGAGCACCTCAAAAGGGAGTTGGTCCACAGGATGTTGCATTGGCTATTATTGGAGCTGTATTTGCAAATGGTTATGTAAACAATAAGGTAATGGAATTTGTTGGTGAAGGTATAAAAAATCTAAGTGCTGATTTTCGTATTGGAATTGATGTTATGACAACGGAAACAACTTGTTTATCCTCTATTTGGGTAACCGATGAAAAAATCAAAGACTTCTATGAAATTCATGGAAGAAGTGCAGATTATAAAGAGATGAAGCCGGAAGATGTCGCTTACTATGATGGTGTTGTTGAAGTTGATTTATCGACTGTGAAACCGATGATCGCAATGCCATTCCATCCGAGTAACGTATATTCTATTGAAGAATTAAATGCCAACCTGTTAGATATTTTGGATGATGTAGAGAAAAAAGCACTTGTCAGCCTGGATAATAATAAAGATATTACATTTAAGCTAAAAGACAAAGTGAAAAATGGAAAATTATATGTAGAACAGGGTGTTATTGCCGGATGTGCCGGAGGCGGATTTGAGAATATCTGTGATGCAACAGATATTCTTCGTGGTAAAAATATTGGTGCAGATGCATTCTCATTAAGCGTATATCCGGCCAGTCAGCCGATTATGATGGAACTTGCCAAGAATGGCTGCTATGCTGATTTGCTTGCAACAGGTGCAACGGTACGTACTGCTTTCTGCGGACCATGTTTTGGAGCAGGGGACGTTCCAAGTAATGGCGGATTAAGTATTCGTCATTCAACACGTAACTTCCCGAACCGTGAGGGATCGAAAGTAACGGCAGGACAGATTGCTTCCGTAGCTCTTATGGATGCCCGTTCCATTGCCGCTACAGCAGCAAATAAAGGCTACCTGACAGCCGCAACGGATGTGGATGTGAACTTTACAAAACCAAAATATTTCTTCGATAAAACGATTTATGATAACCGTGTTTATAATGGTGTTGGACATGCAATTCCGGAGACAGAAATCCAGTTTGGTCCCAATATCGTAGACTGGCCTTCCATGAATGCACTGACAGATAACGTGCTTTTAAAAGTAGTTTCTATGATTCATGACCCTGTTACAACGACAGATGAGTTGATTCCGTCCGGAGAGACTTCTTCCTACCGTTCAAATCCACTTGGTTTGGCAGAGTTTACACTTTCCAGAAAAGACCCTGCTTATGTCGCAAAGGCAAAATCTGTTCGGGATATTGAGACGGCACGTGTATCAGGAAAAGATATTTTTAAAATAGATGAAAACTTAAGTGGAATTTATGAAACAATAAAGAAAAACTTTGACATCAACCCAGAAGAAACAGAAACAGGAAGCGTGATTTTTGCGGTAAAACCGGGTGATGGTTCTGCTAGAGAGCAAGCAGCAAGTTGCCAGAGAGTTTTAGGTGGTATGGCAAATATTGCAAGAGAATATGCAACAAAGCGTTATCGTTCCAACTTAATTAACTGGGGAATGCTTCCATTTATTTTTGATGGTGAACTTCCATTTGAAAATGATGATTATATTTTTGTAAAAGATGTAAGAAAAGCAATCATTGAAAAAGACGATTGTATCAAAGCCTACGTTGTAAAGAGGGGCGAAATGAAGGAGTTTGATTTAAAACTTGGCACATTAACAGATGATGAACGAGATATCATCTTGAAAGGATGCCTGATTAATTATTATAAATCAGGAAAATAGGAGTAAGCAAATGTCTGAAAAAGAATTGTTGGAAGCTTTTGAAGAACAATTTGGCAGCAAGACCGGAGCAAAAGTATATTTTGCTCCGGGGCGTGTCAATTTAATTGGTGATCATACTGATTATAACGGAGGTCATGTATTTCCTTGCGCTTTGACAATTGGAACATATGCTGCAGCGCGAAAAAGAAACGATGATAAGCTTCGTTTCTTTTCTGCTAATTTTAAAGAAAGCGGTATTATTGAATGCTCCATTCATCATTTGGAAAAT
>CATZVV010000239.1 GCA_958425285.1 uncultured Lachnoclostridium sp.
CAAAACATAGTTCGGATTTTAATGTTTTTGAAAAATAAAGAAAAGAGATTTTGACGAGTTGAATTGAGGTTGTGAAGAGAGGAGGTATTACTTCCATGGGGGTTGATAAAATAAATTCGTTTCCCAAAATTGGGGCTGAATACTTTTTTCCCTTCTTTCTGGAAGGAATTGGGTATAACAAATGCGAGGAGGACATCATGCGAAAGGAGGGGTATCCGAACTATTTGATTTTGTATGCCTCAGAGGGCAAAGGGGAAGTGTGTGTAGGAGGCGAACGGTTTTTATTAGAGGAAAATGGAAGCTTTGTGCTCCGGAAAAATTATCCGCATAGTTATCGGGCGTTGACAGATAATTGGAATACACATTGGATTGCTTTTGATGGTTATGCTGTGGATAAGATGCTAGATGTCATGCATATTGGAGACTATGCGGTGTTTCATGATTTACAACTAGAAGGTCTGCACAGCTTGTTTCGAAAAATATATCTTTACTCTACGGAACAGAATGAATATGGAAACTTTGACATATCCGTAATGGTATACCAATTCCTTGTGGAATATAACAAGCTAATTAACTATTCAGGGCAGGACATTAGCTTTAATTGCAACCATGATGCTGTTTTGGCGGCAAAACGTTTTATTGAGCAGTACTATTTTAAGGATATAAAGCTGGCTGATATTGCCGAATATGCATTTGTATCTCCACAGCATTTATGTCGGCTTTTTCAGCTTCATATGAGGATGACGCCAAAGCAATATTTGTTACAAATCCGAATTAAGATTGCCAAAATTTACTTGAGGAATACGATAAAATCTATTGGACAGATAGCAGAGGATGTAGGATTCAATTCTTCCTATTATTTTTCAATCATGTTCAAAAAACAAGAGAATATGACACCAAGTCAATATCGTTCTCGAAGTAAATAATAAAAAATAAAGGAGAGGATTTTATGGCTAACAAGAAAAAAAAGAAATTTGTAAAACCTTTCATCAGTATGACACTGGCAGTATCGCTTGTTGTTACAGGTACTTATGTGGCATCACCTTGGAATGGGACAAAGATAAAGGTAACTGCGAAAACAAAAGAAACACCTGTTTTGCAGTTGCGTTATGATGAACCGGCTAACGACTGGGAATCACAAGCTCTTCCAATCGGGAATGGCAAGATGGGGGCAATGGTTTTTGGCGGTGTGGATACAGAAAAAATACAGGTAAATGAGGAAACGGTGTGGTCCGGTGGACCGGGGGCAAATGCTTCTTATACAGGTGGTGACAATAATTATAGTGCCAATACCGTTCATGAAGCGCTTCAAAATGTACGAAACAGCCTGCAGGAAATGGTGACGGAATTTGCCAATACAAAGGCAGCATATTTTGATGCGGATGGTAAACTCATTACGGCAGATTATACTGATTTGACACAGGACTCAGCATTTATGTCAGATTTAGACAAGTTAAAAGGTGTAAAAACAAATTTTGGTACATATCAGACTTTGAGTAATATTTATTTAACAGACCCGGATTATGCAGCAGCAAAAGTGGTTGAAATTGAAACAAATGCAGATACCGGAGATAGTCTTTCGGAGAGAACCAGTTCTTTGTTTGATAATGATTCTGGAACCAAGTGGTATACCGGCTCTGGATTTAATAAAACCGCGACTGTTCAGTGGAAATATGATCGGACAGTTTCTATTGCCAAGTATACGATGGTATCGGGAAATGATGAACAAAGCCGGGATCCAGCCGAATGGGTTCTATACGGCTCTAACAACGGAACAGATTTTACAAAGCTGGATGAGCAATCCGGGGTAACATTCAGTTCCAGGAAACAAAGTAAAGAGTTTACTTTGACAACAAGTGGTGCTTATCTCTACTATAAAATAGAGTTTACCCAAAATGCAAAGGGAACGACAAGTGAGTTCCAGCTATCTGATATTAATTTAGACGGGGCAGCAGGTGCTGCATCAGAATATAGTAATTATATGAGAGTTTCCGATATTAACCGGGCCGTGGAAGAAGTACGGTATGAACAGAATGGTGTAACTTTTGAGAGGGAATACTTCATGAACAATCCTTCGAATGTAATGGTGGCAAAATTAACGGCTAGTGAAAAGGGAAAAATTGATCGTGATATTTCTCTTGGTTCGGAGCAGACAAAGACAGAATTCAGTGTCGATGAAGCGAATTCAACTATTACGATGACCGGGCAGCCGGCAGATCAGAAGAGCAATGGACTGAAGTTTGCCCAGCAGTTGAAAGTTATAGCAGATGGTGGAACGGTTACAAAGTCGGATTCCTCTACCTTATCGGTAAGGGGCGCAGATTCCGTTATCCTGATTATGAGCGCCGGAACAAACTATCAGGTTGACAGTGGAACAACGTACAATTATTTTGAAAGTGAAGAACCAATTGATGAAGTGGAAGAATGTGTGGATGCAGCAGTCAATAAGGGATACGATAAACTTTATTCAGAGCATGTGGCAGACTACAAAGATCTATTTGACCGTGTGAGTCTGAATATTGGAGCTGTAGATGTACCAGATAAGATGACAGATGATTTGCTTGCAGATTATGGAAAGAGCAATACAGAGGAAGAAGATCGTTATCTGGAAACTTTATTTTATCAGTATGGAAGATACTTGTTAATTGCCAGTTCCAGGGAAAATGGACAATTGCCGGCAAACCTTCAGGGAATCTGGGCTCAGGGTTTGTCTCCGGCATGGAACTCGGATTATCATACTAATATCAATTTACAGATGAACTATTGGCTGGCAGAGCAGACAAACCTGACAGAATGTCACGATACGGTCATTGATTATGTTAATAGTATGGTAGAAAAGGGAAAGGTGACAGCACAAAAATACTACTGTCAGCAGGATGGATCGGATGTACGCGGATGGGTTATTCATCATGAAAATAATATATGGGGGAATACAAATCCGAGTAATTGGACAACTGCTTTCTATTTCCCTGCTGCAGCAGCCTGGATGTGTCAGGATATTTGGGATAAATACCAATTTAATGATGATAAGGAGTTTTTAGCTGAGAACTATGATACGATGTTGCAGGCAGCACTGTTTTGGGTAGATAATTTGTGGGAAGATGAGAGAGATGGCAAGTTAGTAGCAAATCCGTCGTACTCACCGGAACATGGTACATTCTCCATTGGCTGTTCCAGCGATCAGGCAATTATCTGGGAATTATTTGAAGAAGTAAAGAATGCAAGTGAGGTGTTGGGAAAAGCCAATGATGCAGAAGTGAAAGAAGTAATTGAGGCACAGAAAAATCTATATATGCCTACGATTGGCTTGGGTGGTCAACTTGCCGAATGGAAAGATGAGACCACTTTGGAAGTAACGAATTCTGATTCTCACCGTCATCAGAATCACTTGTCTGTACTGCATCCGGGAACTTATCTTGTTGCTGGAAGAAGTGAGTGGGA
>CATZVV010000240.1 GCA_958425285.1 uncultured Lachnoclostridium sp.
ATATAAGAAAGAATAAGGACATGATTGTTACGTCTATTAGAAATAGAACTTATATGCCGAAACCAGTGAGAAGGGTGTATATTCCGAAAGGAAATGGGAAACAACGACCGTTAGGAATTCCAACGGCACTTGATAGAACCATCCAACAGGCAATCGCACAGCCAAAATCTGATATTTACGAAGAAATATTCAGTGAATACAGCTATGGGTTCAGACCGTGCAGAAGCTGCCATGACGCAATCCGACAGGCACTCTGTTATCTGAATGAAGGATATGAATGGGTCGTAGATATTGATATAGAACAGTTTTTCGATAAGGTAAACCACGATAAATTAATCCAGATACTAAGAGAGCAGGTAAATGACAATACCACATTAAACCTAATCCGGAAATATCTGAAAGCAGGAGTAATGGAGAAAGGTCTGGAAAAAGCAACTACCACGGGCGTGCCCCAAGGAGGTCCACTTTCCGTTGTGTGTTCCAATGTATATCTTGATAAGTTGGACAAGGAACTGGAGCAGAGAGGACTCCGTTTTACAAGGTATGCCGATGATGTGTTGGTATTCACGAAAAGTGAGATGGCAGCCAACCGGGTAATGGACTCCATAAGCGGCTGGCTGGAAAGAAAACTGTTTCTGAAAGTAAATGCCACGAAAACGAAAGTAGTCAGACCGACAAGAAGTAAGTACCTCGGATTCACATTTCTTAAGAATGGTCCGGAATGGAAAGCCAGACCAACCAAAGAAAAGAAGAAGAAATTGAAAAAGAAGCTGAGCGAATATCTGAAAAGAGGAAAAGCGATAGCAAGCCCTCTTGCGGTCACAATCAAAAGAGTGAACGAGATTGTAAAAGGGTGGATAAATTATTTCAGAATCGGAATGATGAAACAGTACATGGAAGAACTTGGAGAATGGCTTCGACATAAAATCAGGGTCATAGTCATGAAGCAGTGGAAAAGACCAAGAACCATCTATAGAAATCTCAGTTATTTAAACTGGAAAAATAAGAATGGATGTAGTCGGGAAGATATCTTCAAAGTTGCGAATTCAAGACTCGGATGGTATAGAAGATGTGGGATGAACGTAGTAAATTTCATTATCAGTAAAGATTTACTTGAAAATAGGATAAAAGATGGAGCAGGGTTGCTCAATCCCTTATCCTATTACTTAGTTAAAGTTGGAATATAAGTTGTAGAGCCGTATACGAGACCCGTACGTACGGTTCAATGGGAGGGGCGAGAAACTTATTCTCCCTCTACCCTATTTAGAGAAGGGCGCACTTATATGTGGGCGAAGCCCACATATACCACTTCACTTTGTTCCGTTAGTCCGCTCCCTGAGAGGTCTTATGCAGACAGCACCATTTCATGGAGAGCGACTTTGTCGGTTTTGCATTATGCAAAACTCCTATGCGGACAGCACTCTTACGCAGAGTGCGGTCTTGCAGACAGCTATTGAGAAATTGAATATATTAGGAGGAATGATTATATGGCAATCTTCCATTGCTCCATCAAGATTATTTCGAGAGCAAGTGGGCGTTCTGCTGTTGCCAGTGCTGCATATCGCTCAGGAGAAAAACTATACAATGATGAAACTGGTATTACACATGATTTCATGAGAAAAGGCGGAGTGGTGTTTTCCGAAATCTGTATTCCTGATAATGCACCAAAGGAGTTTGGCAATAGGGAATATTTTTGGAATGAAGTTCAGAAAGTGGAAAAGCGTACTGACGCACAGCTTGCCAGAGAAATAGAAGTTGCTTTACCAAGAGAGTTTACAAGGGAACTACAAAAGAAATGTGTGAGGAATTATATCCAGGAGAATTTTGTTTCAAAAGGAATGTGTGCAGACTGGGCTTTACATGATAAGGGTGATGGAAATCCGCATGCTCACATTATGCTGACAGTCAGAGCATTTGATGATAAGGGGAAATGGATTGCGAAACAGAAAACTTCATTTGCCTATGATGAAAATGGACAGAAAATCCCAATCATAGATAAAGCTACAGGAGAGCAGAAAGTGCGAATCCGAGAAGGCAAGGGGACAGAAAAAATGTGGGTTAGAATTTCAGTTCCCTCTAACGACTGGAATGACCGTTCAAAAGCAGAAGAATGGAGAAAAGCATGGGCGACAGAATGTAATAAATTGTTATCGACAGATAAGCAGATAGATCATAGAAGTTATGAGAAACAAGGTATAGATAAAATTGCTACAGTCCATGAGGGAGTTGTTGCCAAAGACATTGAAAAAAATGGTGGAATATCTACCAAGTGTGAATTGAATCGGGAGATAAAAAGATATAACAGTATCCATGCAAAGGCGAAAGCATTAGCATTGGAATTTACACAAAGTATCATAGAAAAAGCGAGGTCAATAATCAATGGATTTAATGAATTTAGAAGAAGTAATTCAGATATTGGAAACACAAGAAAATATGCTGACAATTTTAGAAGAACAGCAAACAGAAATCGAGCAGTTGGAAATGATGAACTTACACTTGAAAGAATCGTTAGAGGAAACGACGCAGTTAGAGAAAGCATTGAACAAAGAAAATCAGATACTGAGATTACAGAACAGAAAATTAGTGGAACAGAATCAGATATTGAAAATACAAATCGAATCATTGAGGAATTTAAAGGGATGATAGTGGTAAAGGAGAAAGAAAAAAATGAGCGAGTTAGACAATTACTTAATCGAAGAAGCCGTACCCGGTATAGAGGAATTGCTGATGGAGAATGTGGAGCAAGCGGAACTGATACAGAGGCTCTTATCAGAGAAATCAGAGCTACAACAGATAGTGCAAGAGCAACAGTTGACGCTTCAAGAAATGAAAGAGAAAATCGTGAATTTGAACAACAGCGATTTACAACTAAAGGAAGCAGAACAGAAGTTGAGGGAAAGCAAGCTGAAGTTGGAAGAAGTGGCAAAACTAGAAAAGACTTTAAGAGAAGCAGATAGGCGCAGAAAGCAAATTTATGAAAAAAGTGTTAAAGAACTTACCCTGAAAGAAGCAGGTGTTAGCAAACGGGAGAAAGAAGCAAAATATATTATTGATTCCCAGAATAAGATTCTTAATGAAAAGGCAAAACAAATGACTGCCAGTGCAAGGGGGATTATGGAGAAACAATATAGAAAGAGGGAAAAGGCCTTATGTGAAACATACAAATTAAAGGAGGTACAGTTGTATGTTCTAACTGTCGGTGGCTTATTATATAGCTTTTAAGTAACGGCTCTAGCTGTTTTTACATCAAAACGTTTCAAGGCCGATTTTAAAGCAATTATCAAGGGGATATATAGCATTATGGGATGGGTATGGAATAACCTGCTTATTGGGGCAAATAAAGCGTCAAATATGTGTAAGAGTATACCGAATGAGAGTATTGCAACTGTATTACCATGGTTGGTGCGTTGTATAATTATTTTACTGGTGTTAGCCATAA
>CATZVV010000241.1 GCA_958425285.1 uncultured Lachnoclostridium sp.
TGCGCCACAGCGCATGTTTACACCTCCATCTGGGGCTGTTACTTCTACATCATAAGAATTTCCATGGGTTGGAATATCTCCCGGTGCAAGTAGTGCTATCTTATCAGCAAATTCTGTATAGTTTTCATTTGCATTAAGTTCCCTTGATTCTATCAATGTTTGCACAATATCTTTTCCGCTCTTTGTAATTCGTGTTATCTCCTGATATCCTTGATATCCATACAAAAAATACATTCCATTTCCATCTGGGGCTGTATAAAATAATCCCTGTCTGCCTACATTTCCAATATAGCTCACATCTTTTCCATCTTCCAATGTATAAATATCATTTACCCAATCAGCAAGACAGGTGCCATGTGATATAAGTAACTCTCTTATTCCGTCCTGATCAATATCATATAAAGCCAAGGAAATGCCAAAATCTCCGGAAGTGGCTCCTGCATCTGCTATTACATTTTCGTATGCAGCATACTCCGTCATATCTTTGTAATTCGTTGGATTTGATGCCATTACCTCAACATTCTGTCCTAATATTGAACTGGTTGTAATCAGCAAACTGGCAACTATTGATACTCTAACTAAATTTTTATTCTTTTTCATATCTATACCCCACTTTCTCACTCATATACAATTCTGTTATTTACATCAAATTCATTACATTTTCAAGATGATCTGTAGTTCCATCACTTCCCCTTCTATTTGTTATCTTTTCTACACCCAAAACAGCATTAATATATCCATGTTTGCAGTTTCTACTCTTTATTATACTTTTTCTTCTTCAAATACTCAATCATTAATCACCATTGAAAAACTAATTGTTTTTTTCTTCATGAAATCATACTTAAAAATCTTTTTATTTGCATATATGTATATACTTCATACACCCATTTACTTTTATAGCAGTCCGCATAAATAATACATTTAAGACAGTTCAGCAGAGTGTGAAAACTTTGACGCTATATAGCATATCCCTTATTTATCAATAATAATTACAAATGATTTTGATGTGAGAAATTGTTTGATGTATTAGAAAAAATAACCTCTTTACGGGAAGACAGGAATAGACAAACTTGAAATTATATGCCAGACCTTTGGTATTACTCTGGCAGAATTCTTTAATGATACAGATGTTCTGGTTTCCATGACTGAAGAAGAAAAAAAATATGTTGTCACAGTGGAATCTGCTGACTCCTGCTCAGAGAACGGCTGTGATAAATATTATCGGTCTGCTACTGTCCTGTGATTGAACCTTCCCTGGACAATAGCAATTTGAACTTCAATATTTTTCTTTTTCCAAATATTTCTGAAGTGTTCCTTCATTGTTCATTATACCCCTTGCTCCTGCTTATTTCATTCACTGGCAGTATATGTTTGTATTTTAAAAATCACTAAGTTCTGTTATCTTCATGAAAACAAACGAGCTTTTCACAACTCTCTAAGAGTATCTGCATAAAAAGGCAGGATTCCCACCTCCAGGAATCCTGCCCGTTTCTTGCTTATTCACATATTCATAAAACTTAATACAGCCCCATAATTGCCAACAAAGCAGTAATCACTACAAGGCTGCACAGAATGCTCACGCTGTTTGCACAGCTTGCCATTCCTTCATCACCGCCGCACATTCCGGTGTAGGCAGGTGCCACTGCACTCATAGGAGCGAAGCACAGTAAAACGAGTGTCTGTCTGATAACCAGATCAAACGGTAAAACAAAATAGAAGATTACAGCACAGACTGCAGCAAAGATATGACGGATTCCGATCAGTTTGAAAATCTCACCCATGTATTCTTTCTTGAATTCGATATGGAACAGAAGACCTAACATCAGCATGGCAACAAATGTGTTGGCCTTTGCCATTGGCTCGATCAGTGTAAGAATAACCGGTGGCGTGTCAATATTTGCAACAGCTAAAATAAACATAACTACATAGGCTACCAGCGGAGGACTGGTAATCAGACGTTTTGCAAAGGATTTAAGATCAATTCCTTTTTTGGAACCGGAAGCTGCTGTATACTCTGCAACGAATGCATAAGTACCTCCGGTACACATAATACTGTTTCCTACATCGAACATACAGGCAGTAACACTTCCCATAGCCGGAAGGAAGCTCTGCACAAACGGCAGACAGAACGCCCCGATGTTAAATGCCGGAAGACAGAGCATATTTAACGCCTGTTCTCCTTTGGATTTTCTGCATGTGATCAGTGCACCTACTGCAATCATAATTACATTCAGAAGAATTCCAAGTGCTGCTATTATCAGCATATTAAATCCCATATCCTCTATTGCAGAGAAATTGGTGATAATAGATGCAGGAAGTGTTACATAGATCAGAAATTTCTTAACTGATGCACCTGCATCTTTCGGCACAAAGCCTGTAGATTTCATTACAATTCCGATGATGATGATCAGGGTAAATGAAAAAGCCCTCATTAGTACTGAAAACATAAAAACCTCCCTTTCTACACCCGAAGCCGGTTTTTCACATATGAAAGGGAACGGTTCACGATCAGTTCCTCCGGAAAATCTACTTCCTTAAGAATTTTTTCTGTCCTGGTAAAATCACCTACATCCTCTTCTCTGTGTGCATCGCTTCCAAGCATAATCTCTACCCCATATTTTACACACAATTTCAAGATTTGTATATCATTTTCATATGCCTGAATACGAAATCCCCGTAGATTAAAAGAAAGTGATATTTTGGGCGTCACCTGGGGCAGTACTGTTTACCATATGATCAATTATCTCAATCCTTCCCAGAAGGTAAATGCAAAGTTCGTTACTCTTCATGGCAGTATTGCCTGCTGTGAAAATGAACTGGATGTACGTACTCTGGTATCCCGTATGGCAAAGGCATTCTTCGGAGAGAACTATTATCTTCTCACAGACGCTCTTATGAGCAGCAAAGAAGCCTCCCGGATCATGAAGGAAGAGAAGAAGAATCCGTTCTTGCATCTCCGGATTTTATGTTCACAGAGGATCTGGAGATGCTGAAACAGGAAAATGTTTCCGGAGATATTGCCCTTCGCTTCTTTGATCATGACGGACAGGAATGTAATACTACACTTAAAGAACGCATGATATCGATCAGCATGGAGCAGTTCAAAAAAATTGACCGCAAGATTTCCCTTGTATCAGGTGTGTCCAAAGCAAATGCTGTGTTAAGCGCTTTAAAGGGCGGGCTGGTGGATGTGCTGATCCTGGACTCCAATCTTGCTGAAGCACTGCTGAAACTTACACAGGAGTAATATTTTATGCCTGCATCTCTATAAAATAAACAAGAACCCTTCTGCCGACAATTTGTCCACAGAAGGGTTCTCTTATTCTTCATCCGCATGATAAATCCCAACATATCCCTGCGGTTCTACTCTGACGATCTGCTCGACTTCCTCTGTTTTCTCCGGGAAGTCCGCTTCTGTATGAAATCTCACACAGGTT
>CATZVV010000242.1 GCA_958425285.1 uncultured Lachnoclostridium sp.
TGGATACACAGGATGAACTGGGGTATCGATATTGCATTTAACAAAATAAATTGTTATAATACAGGTATTCTTATGGAATACTAAAAAATATATTAGACTAGGAGGAATTATTATGGAAATTATACATTTGACAGAACAGAATTTTGAGGAAACGGTAAAAAATGCGACATGTGTTTTAATTGATTTTTGGGCGGCATGGTGCGGTCCATGTCAAATGTTAGGACCAATTTTGGAGGAAATAGCAAAAGAAAGACCGGATATTACAGTTGCAAAAGTTAATGTGGATGAAGAACCGGAATTAGCAAGGCAATTTCGTGTTATGAGCATTCCAACACTGGTACTTTTTAAAAACGGGGAGCAGGCAGACGTAAGTGTTGGTGTGCAATCAAAGGACGAAATTCTTGAGATGATTGGTCAAGGGTGAAGAAAATGTATGATATAATTATTGTAGGTGCAGGTCCTGCAGGCTTGACTGCTGCAATTTATGGAGCCAGAGCTGGTAAAAAAGTCTTGATTTTTGAAGGCAGCAGCTTTGGAGGACAGATTACGACATCAAAAGAAGTTGAAAATTATCCTGGGATACAAATGGTGTCTGGATTTGAGTTTGCAAACACTTTGGTGGAGCAGGCAAAAAAATTTGGTGTTGAAATTCAGCAGGAAAAGGTAAAGAATGTTGAGGATATGCAGAAATATAAGTTAGTTCATACAGGACAATCTTCTTATAAGGCAAAAACTGTGATACTAGCGACTGGAGTAGAACGGAGATTACTCGGGGTTCCGGGTGAAAAGAAATTCATGGGTACAGGGGTATCATACTGTGCAACTTGCGATGGTATGTTTTTTCGTGGGCGTACGGTTGCAGTAGTTGGGGGTGGCAATACAGCATTGGAAGATGCTCTGTATCTGGCGGAAATTTGCAAAAAGGTCATTGTTATTCATCGGCGGGATGAATTTCGGGGGGAACTTCATCTTGCCGGTCTGCTTGAAAAATGTCAAAATGTTGAATTCTATTATAACACAAGAGTAGTGGAAATTTTGGGAGAGGATGTATTAGAACGCATATGCCTAGAGGACACAAAGAGTGGAGAATCTTTTGAAGTTGCTGTGGATGGACTGTTTGTTGCCATTGGTCAGGTTCCGTCTAATGAATTGTTTAAAAATATTGTAAAAACAGATCGGGCAGGTTATATTATTGCCGATGAAAGTACGAGGACAACTTGTGAAGGCATATTTGCAGCGGGAGATGGACGAACGAAACAAGTCCGGCAGCTTGCAACGGCAACGGCAGATGGGGCAGTTGCTGCTTTAGCTGCTTGTGAGTTTATAAAATCAGCTCATGAGTAATAACTCGAATCAATAAAAAGGAATCGGCGACAGCCGATTCCTAATAAGTTTTGAAATTAACGGTTTAAGTAGTTTTCCCCATATCCATAATTTTCAACAACGTAATCAATATCTTTATCACCACGACCGCTTAGATTTACAAGAATTGAACCTTGTTTCATTTCTTTTGCCTTTTTCATTGCGTAGGCAACTGCGTGAGAGCTTTCCAAAGCAGGGATGATTCCTTCGTATCTGGATAGCTTGAAAAATGCTTCTAAAGCTTCTTCATCTGTACATGTACCATATTCAATACGTCCCAAATCGTGGAGATAAGCATGTTCAGGTCCAACAGACGGGTAATCAAGTCCGCTTGCAATTGAGTAAACAGGGGCTGGCTCACCATTTTCATTTTTTAACATAATACTATCAAAGCCGTGCATAATGCCTTCTTCTCCAAATGACATGGAGGCGGCATGGTCACCCATAGCAGGACCGTGACCCAGAGGCTCTACACCGACAATATCTACCGGTTCTTCTAGAAATGGTATAAACATCCCAGCTGCATTGCTGCCTCCTCCTACACAGGCACAGACTACATCAGGTAAAAGACCGGTCATTTCTTTAAATTGTTCTTTTGCTTCATATCCAATTACGGACTGGAAGTCGCGTACCATTAGTGGAAAAGGATGAGGACCTAATGCAGAACCGATGCAGTAAATGGAGTCTTTATAGTTTTTGGCATAGGACTCAAAGGCTGAATCTACAGCTTCTTTCAATGTTTTGAGTCCATGTGAAACAGGAACAACCTTTGCACCGAGGATTTTCATGCGAGTTACATTTGGTGCCTGTTTAGCAATATCAACTTCTCCCATATGTATTTCGCATTCAAGTCCAAAGAATGCAGCAGCAGTGGCAAGAGCTACTCCATGCTGTCCGGCACCTGTCTCAGCGATAAGACGTTTCTTTCCCATAAATTTTGCAAGAAGACCTTCCCCCATGCAATGATTTAATTTATGGGCACCGGTGTGGTTTAAATCCTCTCTTTTTAAATAGATTTGACAATTTCCAATTGATTTTGAAAGACGCTCACAGTGATATACGGGAGTTGGGCGCCCCTGAAATTCTTTGCGGATTCTACGCAGTTCGTGAATGAATTGGGAAGAATGACAGATTGTCTGATAAGCCTGATTGATTTCTTCAAATGCAGGAATTAGTTCATCCGGCAGATAGGCACCTCCATAAGGGCCAAATTTTCCGTCTTTGTCGGGATGATTTCTTAAATATGTTCGGTAATCCATAGTGTCCCCCTTATATTTGTTTGTAATTAATTGAGTTGGTCTTATTATACAATAAAAAGAGAAATCCCGCAACAGTCCGTTAATTCGCTTACCTTTGAGGCGGAGTTATAAAAAAAGCGGCGCCTGTGTAATGCGCCGCTTGCAGGTTTACCGAAGGGAAACCTGATATAAATTTAAATGTTTCTTTTTAGAGGACTCGCTTTACTGCAACCGGAGTACGGTAATATAGACTGCTTACGCGTATTCCTGTACTCGGGCTGCTGGCAGATACTACTTTTCCGTTACCGATGCATAAGGCAACATGATTGATTCTGCCGTTTCTTGCATAAAAGACCAAATCTCCTGCTTTTGCTTCACTGGCGCGAATGCTTGTCCCAACACCGGATTGAGAACGAGAATCTCTCGGAATTGAAATTCCGAATTTCCGCATAACAGCTTGTGTAAAGCCGGAGCAGTCAGTTCCGTTTGTTAGACTTGTTCCGCCATATACGTATGGATTTCCAACAAATTGAAGAGCATAATTTGCAATTGCCTGTCCTTTTGAAGAGGATGATGCAGAATAAGAACTGCTATGGGAAGTAGAAGAACTGCTGGAAGCAGAGCTTCTTGAAACAGAACTACGGCTCGATGATGTCTGAGAAGAGGTATTGGTTTGTACAACCGGTTCCTCTTTTACCGGTTCTGCTTTTTTCAATATATCCTTTAACTTGACGTATTCACTGGCTACATAGCCGGTTTCTCCGTCTGACTTAATCTTAATCCATTCTTTCCCCTCAGAAACTACGGTATGAGAGGTGCCGTCTGC
>CATZVV010000243.1 GCA_958425285.1 uncultured Lachnoclostridium sp.
TTTTCCATTCTTTGTAATCAGGGCTGTCAATGTAGAATATGCAATATTATTTGCTGTGTAGAATCCTGCATTTAGCAGTAAGTATGTAATAAAAAACCAGACATACTGTGATGTTTTACCCATGGTAGTGGGTACAGAAAATGCTGCGACTAACGTGATTGCACATCCCAAATATGCCCCGAGCATCCAAGGTCTTGCCTTACCCATTTTCGTATGTGTTTTATCAATCATAGAACCAAAAATAACATCTGAAATACCGTCCAATACTTTTGATGCAGCAATCAGCGAACCGATCACACCAGCATTTAGTCCTACTGTATTGGTCAGATAAATCATGATAAATGATGACAGGAATGCAAACACTACATTACCTGCAATATCTCCAGAACCATAGCCCACTTTGTTATACCATTTTAAATATTTCTTTTCCTCCATCGTATCCTCTCCCTCTAACATTTCTTTCTGACTGCTGATTTCATTGGATGTCCTGTATCATAATCCAGCTGTCTTGGTTCATACTCTTCAGTCTCTCTCTGTCTTGTATAACCTTCATTCTCCCAATTCGGTACAAAATCTTTTCGCCATGGCCGCATACTCCACTGATACCCCCTGTACAGGTCTCTTGTGTTGTTCATATGTGCAATCAGCTTATCATGCATTGCATTCCTGACTTCTGTATAATTTTCATCGTTTATCAGGTTATTCATCTCATATGGATCTTTCTCCAAATCATAGAATTCATCACTGTCCAACAGATGAATGACCAGTTTATAACGTTTGGATATCACTGCTCTCATGATCTGCAAACCACCAAATCCATCATGATCAATTTCATATCTAGTAAATTCTGTGTATACTACATCATTGATTTCTTTGGATGTATCATAAATCTGCGGAAGCATGCTCTTTCCTTCCAGTAATTTCGGAATTGGAAGTGCAAAGTAATCCATGATCGTCGGAACAATATCAATATGGGATGCCATCGTTTCTACTACGCATCCCTTTACTCCGCCTTTGATGATCAATGGGATATTTGCCACTTCTTTGTATGCCGCTGCGTTCTTTGAGAACAGCCTGTGTGCTCCTAACATATCTCCATGATCAGACGTGAATATCACCATCGCATCCGGTACTACTTCTTTAATCTTATCCAATACTCGTCCAATCTCATAATCTACAAAAGAATTACATCCAAGGAATAAGGATAATCCATCAGAAGGCTGATTAATTTCATCTTCTGCCGCATGTAAATTCTTGCCAGACCAAAGCTGCTGCATTAATGGTTTCTTAGATAGATCATCCTGGAAATTCGGACAACTGTCAAACTTAAAACCATCATACATGTGATTAAACGGTTCTGGGCAGAGAGAAGGTCCATGAGGCTCGTCATAAGATACACTTAAGAAGAAGTCCTCATCTTTATGCTCTTCCAGATATTTAATCGCACGATTTGAACAGCGGTGTGCATAAGTAAATTCTTCCGAAAAACCTTCTTTATATGCTTCTTTTGGATCTCTGGATCTCATTTTATCCTCATCGCTTAATTCATTCAGATAAGTTTTCATATCATACCAGTAATCTGGATTCCAACCTTCCGGACATCGTCCGTTTCCAAAATAATCCGAACCATCCAGGTGCCATTTACCAATGTAGCCACAATTAATGCCATTGTCGCACAGTCTCTGACCTACCGTCTTCACATTATCCCCCATGGCAATGCTGTTTGTTACCATGCCGTTGGTATGTGGAAACGTACCAGTGAAGATTGCACTTCTGGCTGGCCCACAGACTGGCTGGCAGGTATATGCATTCTCATAACGGATTCCTTCCTCAGCCAGGCGATCCAGATTTGGTGTCTTTATCCTTGGATTGCCATAGCATCCGACCATATCTTTTCTGGTTGTATCCGTCATCAGAAATATCAGTTGTTTCTTCATATCATATCCTCCTTCAGTTTAAGGTGTTATGGCTTATTCTGCTCATCCCTTGATTTTAATATATTGCTTATATACCTGCATTTCCATGTCTAATTTTGTGTTTTGCATGGACAAATCTGCTTTTCTATGCTATATTTATCTTAATAGAAGGGCATTTTTCAAAAGGAGGGAGGATTTTTATGATTAATGTTTCGGGGCATTTAAGAAATGAAAGACGTGCAACTGGATTTGCAGATGATTCAAGTCCATTATCAGTCAACTGTTGTGGTATGCAGGTTTTCAAAACAAAGGATTACTCTCAGAATCGTTCTGCAGGTAGAGTCGATTATCAGCTTATTTATATTTATAAAGGTGCCGGACACTACTATATAAATAAGGAATGGCAGGCTTTAGGTGCTGGAAATATCCTTTTTTTCCGTCCGCAGGAGCCTCAAACCTATTCCTATTATGCAAAGGAATATCCCGAAGTTTATTGGATTCATTTTACTGGTAGTAACTGTACAAATATAATCAATAAATACCAGCTACAAAACTGCTATATCGGGGAGCATATACAGTTAAAAACTCTTTTCCAGGAAACCATTATTGAATTGCAATTAAAAAAAGCATTTTTTGAAGATGTTGTCTTAAGTAATTTACTTCAGATATTAGCCATCATCGCCCGCTCCCATCAAAAGATTCTCTCTCCTTTAGAAAACGACTTTTCTATTGACCGACTTGTTATGCAGCTTCACCAACGCTATAAAGATAACTGGAATGTTGAATCAATGGCAAAATATTGTAAATTAAGTGTCGGCTATTTTTCTCACATATTCAAAAAGCGGATGGGCGTTGCTCCAATGGGTTATCTTACTGAACTTCGAGTTGAAAAAGCCAACGATCTAATTTCAACAAATACAATGTACCTGTCAGACATTGCACCTATGGTAGGTTTCTCCGACCCCCTTTATTTCAGCCGGGTATTTAAAAAGACCACTGGAATTCCTCCAACAGAATTCCAGCAGTCTTTGCTAACTTCAAATACTCCCGAATGGTGGCCTGATAAATAATCAAACCAATTTTATTATTTTTTTACCATAGCTCCCAGCTGCATGATCAACTCATACCACTGGTCAAAAAATATTTGATATCCTTTGCAGAAGTTATTTCGATATATTTCTTCATTTTCATGCAGTTCCCGATTCCGCATGCAGCCTCCACGGCATAACCTAAAATATTTACACTTCCTGCACTCTTCATCCAGTTTAAGCGAACGGTATACAAATCCGATCTGTTCTCGTTTTTCATCAATCTGCGAAAGAATATCTGTATTTAGGTTGCCAAGATAAAAATCATCCATTACATAAAAATCGCACGGATATACACTTCCATCTGCCTCTACCACATACTGCACGCCACAACTTCCTCGCTGCTCACAGGATTCAGCCATATAACCTGCCGCCAGTCCCACATAATTTTCAAACTGT
>CATZVV010000244.1 GCA_958425285.1 uncultured Lachnoclostridium sp.
AAAAACAACGGTTAGTGAACGAGATTATGATACTTTATTTCATCATGCAGACCAGGCTCTTTATGCAGTGAAGCAGGGAGGACGGGGATATTTTCAATTTTATGATAACAGTATGAGTCATTTGTTATTATGAATTGTAAAATAATATAAGTGCTGACGTCTTTAAGGGAGTTCACAAATGGCAGGATTTGTGTTAATATATCTACGTAAAGTTTAATCTATGCCGAAATGGAGAAAATGAATGTTAGATGTATGTTTACTGGGGACAAGCGGGATGATGCCTTTGCCTAAAAGAGCATTAACTGCTTTGATGGCCAGATATAATGGGAGTAGTATACTGATTGATTGTGGAGAGGGAACGCAGGTAAGTATCCGAGAACAGGGGTGGAGTTTTCATCCAATTGATATAATTTGTTTTACTCACTTTCACGGAGATCATATCAGTGGTCTTCCGGGACTTCTGCTCTCAATGGGAAATGCCGAGAGAAAAGAGCCGCTTACTCTGGTTGGTCCGAAAGGACTTGAGAGAGTCGTAAAAGCACTGACGGTTATTGCTCCGGGCCTGCCATTTGCCCTGGAATTTATTGAATTAAGTGATGATTTTGTAAAAATTGAACGTAATGGCTATATATTAGAGGCATTCCGTGTAAATCATAATATTATTTGCTATGGGTATAATTTAAAAATTTCCAGAGCAGGAAAGTTTGACCGGGAAAAAGCCGATATAAATAATGTGCCAATGAAACTTTGGAATTCGCTGCAAAAGGGAATGCCTATAGAGATGGAAGGAAGACTATATACACCGGATATGGTTCTTGGTGAGCCGCGTAAGGGGTTGAAAGTTACGTATTGTACAGATTCTCGCACTACACAATCCATTGTGGAAAATGCAAGTGGGGCAGACTTATTTATTTGTGAAGGAATGTACGGAGAACCTGAAATGATCGGGAAAGCAAAAGAGCATAAGCATATGACCTTTGCAGAGGCAGCTGCGCTTGCAAAACAGGCGCAGGTAAATGAACTGTGGCTGACTCATTTCAGCCCTTCGCTGATTCGACCTGGTGATTTTGTTGAGGAAACGAGAAAAATATTTCCGGAGACAAAATTGGGAAGAGAGCGAAAAACAAAAGAACTTATCTTTGAGAAAGAATAAGAAAGGGGGGATACCAGATGCAGAAGAGAACAAAGAACTTAACGAGGTTTACGTTACTAATCTGTCTAATACTAATTGCCGGGATTTTTGTTTATTATCGGTATATGAACCGTGAAAAGAAGACAGAATCCGAGAGTATACCTGCAACTGAGGTTGAGAAGCTTATTTCAAAAGATTTGGATGAAGGTTATCCGGAAACGGCAAAAGAAGTATTGAATTTGTATTTGCGTTATGTACAGTGTATCTACAATAGTAATCCGGAGGATGAGCAGATGCAGTCCCTGATGGGACAGCTTAGAAAGTTATATCATTCAGAGCTGCTGGCAGCAAACCAGAACGATGCACAATTTAAAAAAATGCAAGCTGAGTTGAAGAAGTTTGCAGAAGATAAAATTAAAATTGCTACGTGTACCGTTGATAGTTCCGTAAAAAAGAAAACAATCAAAGGGAAAGAATGTGCATTATTGCAAGTAGCATTTTTATTAAGTAATTCAGATGGATATACAAAAAGTTATCAGAAGTTTGTGCTGGCAATCGAAAACGAGAGGTGGAAAATACTGGGGTTTCAAAAGATTTCAGATACAGCGATTCAGGCAGAGTTGACAGAAACAGAGGAGTAAGATGGCAGAGACAGAATGTAGTATGAAAAAAAATATAACAGTATTGGCAATTGAAAGTTCTTGTGATGAGACAGCAGCTGCTGTAGTAAGAAATGGAAGAGAAGTACTATCTAATATTATCTCATCCCAGATTGAACTTCATAAGCTGTACGGTGGTGTTGTGCCGGAAATTGCATCAAGAAAACATGTAGAAAAGATAAATCAAGTTATTGATGAAGCCTTGAACGAAGCCGGAATGCAACTTGAAAATATAGACGCAATTTGTGTGACATATGGTCCGGGACTTGTTGGTGCCCTGCTTGTTGGCGTGGGTGCTGCCAAGGCGATGAGTTTTGCAGTTCATAAGCCCCTTGTAGGAGTGCATCATATAGAAGGGCATATTTCTGCAAATTATATTACACATCCAGAACTTGAACCTCCGTTTTTATGTCTGGTTGTGTCTGGTGGACATACACATCTGGTAAAAGTAAGTGACTATGGTGAATATGAGATTCTTGGGAGAACGAGAGATGATGCAGCAGGCGAAGCTTTTGATAAAGTGGCACGCTCCATTGGGCTGGGGTATCCAGGGGGACCTAAAATTGACAGGATGGCTGGGGAAGGCAATCCTCAGGCAATTGCTTTCCCGCGCGCTACTGTGGAGGGGGCACCATTTGATTTTAGTTTCAGTGGCTTAAAATCGTCTGTGTTAAATTACATTAATGGATGTAGGATGAAGAATGAGGCTATTTGTGAAGCTGATATTGCGGCATCCTTTCAATGTGCTGTTACAGATGTACTTGTTTCTCATACGATTGAGGCAGCGATGAAATTTGGTATGAAAAAGATAGCAATGGCTGGAGGCGTTGCATCGAATCACGGGTTACGAGAGGCAATGAAGTGTGCGTGCGAGGAAAAGAAGATTCAGTTGTTTTATCCTTCTCCAGTTTTATGTACAGATAATGCGGCTATGATTGGTGCAGCCGGTTATTATGACTTTATACGAGGTGTACGGCATGGGCTCGATTTGAATGCAATACCAAATTTAAAATTAGGGCAGAGAGCTTGACGAAAAAAATCTAAATTTGTACTTGACATGTTGGCCTTTTGAATGCTATACTGTTCAAGCAGCATTTGGAGAGGTGTCCGAGTGGTTTAAGGAGCCGGTCTTGAAAACCGGTGACTCCGAAAGGGGCCGTGGGTTCGAATCCCACCTTCTCCGTTCAATTAAATATGGATGATATGATTTATCCAACTTGGAGAAGTACCCAAGTGGCTGAAGGGGCTCCCCTGGAAAGGGAGTAGGTCGTTAATAGCGGCGCGAGGGTTCAAATCCCTCCTTCTCCGTTTCGATGTTGCCTTTGAATTTTTATGTCAAAGTCAATTTTTTTTGGCCCGTGAAGGAGTGCAAAAAAGAGTGACAAAAAAGAAATTCAAAAAAATGAAAAAAGTTGTTGACAAATGATTAGAAACTTGATATACTAATCATCGTTGACCGCCACAAACGGCAACATCAAAAAAGCCGATGTGTAAAACGGCGTAACCCTGGAAAACAAAGGGTTCGAACCTTGATAACTGAACAGTGAAACAACCCTGAAAATTCAAAAACAATATCAGA
>CATZVV010000245.1 GCA_958425285.1 uncultured Lachnoclostridium sp.
TGTGGCAAAGAGGATGGAAATTGGTGCCGTTATGGGAGCAGCACCGAGAAGATGTGTAAAGAGAGAAAATTCCGATCCAGGTGATTTGATTATTCTGCTTGGTGGGCGTACTGGAAGAGATGGTTGTGGAGGAGCTACTGGCTCGTCAAAAGTGCACACTGAGGAGTCGATTGAAACATGTGGTGCAGAAGTGCAAAAGGGAAATGCTCCTACTGAGCGGAAAATTCAAAGATTGTTTCGCAGGGAAGAAGTCAGTGCGCTTATTAAAAAGTGTAATGACTTTGGAGCCGGCGGTGTATCCGTTGCCATTGGAGAATTGGCAGACGGATTACAGGTTGATTTGGATAAAGTGCCGAAAAAGTATGCCGGTCTGGATGGTACGGAATTGGCAATTTCAGAATCGCAGGAGCGTATGGCGATTGTTGTTGACCCGAAAGATGCCGACCGGATGTTAGCCTATGCAGAAGAAGAAAATTTGGAAGCTGTTATTGTAGCGGTTGTAACAGAAGAGCCACGTCTGGTATTGAAATGGAGAGGAACGGAGATCGTAAATATTTCCAGAGCTTTTTTGGATACAAATGGAGCACATCAGGAAACAGATGTTGTTGTAACGATGCCAGATGAAAAAGAGAATTTCTTTAAAAAGGAAAAGAAAGTAAACTCCTTCAAAAAAACATGGCTGGATACAATGAAAGATTTAAATGTCTGCTCACAAAAGGGACTGGTTGAGATGTTTGACAGTTCCATCGGTGCGGCAACGGTTACAATGCCATATGGTGGAAAATACCAGCTGACACCAACGCAGACAATGGTGGCAAAAGTACCTGTTCTGAACGGTACGAGTGATACAGTGACAATGATGAGTTATGGGTTGGATCCATATTTGGCTTCATGGAGTCCATATCATGGATCTGTATATGCGGTAATTAGTTCTGTAGCAAAAATCGTAGCAGCAGGTGGTGATTTTACAAAGATCCGCTTCACATTCCAAGAGTACTTTAAGCGTATGACCGAAGATGCGAAGCGCTGGGGTGAACCAATGGCTGCCCTGCTTGGTGCTTATGAGGCTCAGATGAAACTTGGTCTGCCTTCAATCGGAGGAAAAGACAGTATGTCCGGTACTTTTAATGAAATTGATGTACCTCCTACTTTGTGTTCTTTCGCTGTAGACATTGCAAAAGTAGAGGATGTAGTAACACCGGAATTGAAAAAAGCGGGAGATGCGCTTGTAAAAATTGCAATTAAGAAAGATGAATATGATTTGCCGGATTATGAGTATTTAATGCAGCTTTATGATAAAGTTACTACCATGCTTCATGAGAAAGTGATTGTAGCTGCCTATGCCGGAAGTGCATATGGTCTCGTGGATGCTGTCAGTAAGATGGCATTTGGTAATCAGTTGGGTGTTGCATTTTGCCCGGATCATGATAAGAGTTTCTTCTTCCAACCAGAGTTTGGTACGATTATTGCTGAAGTTTCAAAAGATGATTTGAAAAAACTGGATGAAGCAGGTATTGTTTATGATTGCTTTGCAACTGTTCTTGAGCAGCCGGAATTCTGTTATGGCGATGAGAAAATCAGTATGGAGGAAACACTGGCAGCATGGACTGGTAAGTTGGAAAAAGTATTCCCAACCACTTCAAAAGTAGAGCAGAAGCAGATTGAGACAAAGCTGTATAATACGAAAGAAATTTATGTTTGTAAAAATAAAGTGGCCCGGCCAAAAGTATTTATTCCAGTATTCCCAGGTACAAACTGTGAATATGATACAATAAAGGCATTTGAAAATGCCGGTGCAGATACAGTTAGCGCAGTGTTTAAGAATATGACAGAGCAGAATATTGTGGATAGTGTGAATGCATTTGAGAAGGCGATTCATGAGGCACAGATTTTGATGTTTTCAGGTGGCTTTAGTGCAGGTGATGAACCAGATGGTTCTGCAAAATTTATTGCTTCTGTATTCCGTAATGAAAAAATGAAAGAGGCGGTGCATAAGCTGTTGAATGAGCGAGATGGTCTTGTCCTTGGTATTTGTAATGGATTCCAGGCACTGATTAAGTTAGGTCTTGTGCCTTATGGAAAGATTACGTCGCAGAAGGAAGATTCGCCAACACTGACAACGAATAGCATTGGACGCCATATTTCCAAATCTGTTTATACCAAAGTGGTAACGAATAAGTCACCTTGGCTGCAAAAGGCAGAGTTAGGTAGTGTTTATTCCATACCGGCTTCTCATGGAGAAGGTCGTTTTGTGGCAGATGAAAAATGGATTGAAAAACTATTTGCAAATGGACAGGTAGCTACACAATATGTTGATCTCAATGGGAATCCGACGATGAATGAGGATTTCAATCCGAATGGTTCTTATTATGCAATTGAGGGAATTACAAGTGAAGATGGACGTGTACTTGGTAAGATGGCCCATTCGGAACGCCGGGGTGACGGTGTTGCCTTGAATATCTTTGGTGAGCAAAATCAGATGATTTTTGAATCAGGTGTAGAATACTTTCAATAATAAGACTTTGACAGGCGGCACTGACATCAATTGGTTGGTGCCGTTTTTGCAAAATGAAGGAGGAATTATGGAGACGATAAAGCTGATATTGGCATCTGCTTCGCCACGGAGAAGAGAGCTACTGGCACTTTTAGAACATGAATTTGAAGTATGTATTTCTGATTGTGAGGAGATTATACGAAGTGACAGTCCGGTAGAAGTAACAAAGGAGTTATCCCTTCTGAAAGCAGATGCTGTTCTTCATGATTGTGTGGATGATAAATGCATTATTATCGGAGCAGACACTGTTGTGAGTCTGGAAGGCAATATTATGGGAAAACCTGCTAATCGGGCAGATGCAAAACGAATGCTGCAAAGCTTGCAAGGAAGAATGCATCAGGTTACAACAGGAGTTTCCATTATTGGCAAGACAAAAATAAATATGCAGATAAAGTCGTTTGCTGTCACAACGGATGTAACCGTGGCTCCGATGACGGAGGATGAGATTGAGAATTATCTGGATACGGAGGAGCCATATGATAAGGCGGGTGCTTACGGAATACAAGGGAGCTTTGCTAAGCATGTAGTCGGTATACAGGGAGACTATAATAATGTGGTTGGACTTCCTGTTCAGCGCTTGTATGAAGAACTTAAAAAAGTTAATCTATAAAACAACGTACAAAAGTGGTTGCCATTTTATTGGATGCGGAGAATGGTAAGTGGAAAAGAGGAAAATATGAGAAAGAGAAAGTGTTTATTAGCAGTTATTTTTTTTGCTGTCGGTTTTTTTTTCATAAGTGAACAGGTATCAGCAAAGCATACGGAGATTATAATTAGTGCAGCCGGAGATTGTACTTTTGCCAGT
>CATZVV010000246.1 GCA_958425285.1 uncultured Lachnoclostridium sp.
TTATTTTCTCATTTAAACAAATCTCAATTATTGTCGAAAACAATCGAATCTCAAAATCAAAGTTTAAGAATCTAAAACAAGTACCTTAAATAAGTACCAAAAACAGCAGATATCTGTCCCAGAAAAGATACGTCTACAAACGCACATCAAAAAGACAGGAGGAATCTAATGATAAAAGTCGAATTACTGGAGTATCTGCAGTTACAATGCAATTGTCAATATCTGTCCGATCTGAAATACAGTCCCTACTGGACATCCAGACTTCTCGCCATGAAAAACCCCGACCAGTTTACCGTAGAAGAGTGGAACCGAACACTCGAATACCTGACCGACCAACCGGTACAATGTCAGACCCTGAGAGAGGTTCAAAACTATCTGTCACATCGTTCCGAGCTGCCGAAAGCAAACAAGGATGAATAGCCAGCAATAATAATTTCATTCGCGAAAATTACAAGGCCTTTTATGAAACAAGCAACACATCTGTTCAGATGGTTGAATAGATGGCAAATAGTTCCCAAAAAGGGTATTGCTATTACGTTAACGTGATGGCGTATACTCTGATATGCGGAGAAAGGAAAGGCCGTAATGAAAAAGACAAACGAAGTGAGTAAACTGGCAGGAGTGAGCAGAAGGACACTGCAGTATTATGACGATGTAGGATTGCTCACGACAGAGAGATCTCCAGACAACCACCGGCTGTATGATCAACAGGAAATGGAAAGGATATGGGAGATTCTTGTGTACAAAGAAATGGATTTTGAACTGAAAGAAATCAGCGATCTGTTGGAATTGCCTGATGAGAAAAGACAATGGCGCCTTGAAAAGAAGATGGAGGAGATCAGAAAACGGATAATTGAATTGAATATGCGGAGAACTCTTGCTTCTATGGTTAAAATTCAAGGGATGCCGATTCCGCCAACAGAGAGTAGTGGGAAAACATACGTTGCAGCAATTAAAGAGCTGAAAGAGCAGATAAGAGAAGAAATGATAAAAGAAGTGTAATTATGCAGCTGTAAATAGCTCCGGGATACAGTAGTCAGAGTATGCAGATAAATTTGCGCCCTGTCTGCTGTATTCCGGAAAATCAGGATTGGGATTGGAAATCGAAAAGGGTGTTCATGTCACAGTTTAAGATCAGACAGCAGGCATATAAAAATGATACCGTTGGGTTTTGCGTCCCTTTTTCGATTCTGTTATATGAATAAACAGAAATATTTACACCTTTTAACTGCAGCTTCGCAACCATATCCGTCTGTCTGATGTTCATGGATTTGCGTAGTCTGGCAATGTTTTTTCCTATATTTGTATCGTCTATTTGAATGATTCGGTCAATGCTGTTATTGTTTTTCATGCGTTTACACCTCTACGGCAACGGTTAGGTCAGAATTATGCATTTGCTGTAAAATTCATTAGAATGCGTGCTTGACAGAGTTTGTTTACAATAAAGTGCTTTCTAACGATAGGAGAGTTGGCAGATGTCGGATTACCACACTCTTTGTAATAGTGTATGAGAATATAAAGAAAAATAATTGCACGAGAATGCAATTGTTGATATAATCATTTTATGAATGAAGTTGAGGGGATATAAGAAAATTGGAATTTGAAGATTTTGGGGGATTTGTTTTATGAGGGAGGAAAGTAGATGGAGTTTAAAGAAATCAAACAAAGTGCAGCTTGTGGAGTACAGAAAATAACATCAGCTGCGGCTGAAAAAGTAAAGAATAGCAGAGAACAATCGACAAAATTTGTTAATAGAATTATGGATGTCAATGGTGATGGACAAATTGGCATTGAAGATGTTATTATTATGGGGTTGCGGGTTCCGGGGATATGTGTTGACCGGGAACAGTTTCTGAGGAATGAATTCAGGAAAGATTTCCCGGAAGAAGTTATTGATGATATAGTTGCATTTTGTCCGGCACATGCAGGTATAACACCGGAGCAAATCGAAAAATATGCAGATGAAGTTATTAAATTTGAGAGAACCTGCGTGACGGGAATCTCAGCTGCTTTGTCTACACCCGGCGGTTTTGCGATGGCTGCATCAATTCCGGCTGATATTGCACAGTACTATGGATATATGCTGCGTGCTGCACAGAAATTATTGTATTTATACGGTTTTCCGGAAATCGATCTTACGGAAAAGGGAGCAAAATTTGATACGGAGACATTGAATATTCTGATTCTTTGCTTAGGAGTAATGTATGGAGTGGCAGGAGCAAGCAATGCCCTAAAAGTTGTGGCGAAAGCTCTTGGCACAGGAGTACAGAAGCAGTTGATGAAAAAAGCATTGACGAAAGGAACGGTTTATCCGGTTGTGAAAAACGTTGCCAAATGGTTTGGAGTCAGAATGACGAAAGAGGTTTTTACAGGATTTTTCAAACACGCAGTACCTGTAATCGGAGGCGTAATTGGAGGTGGTCTGACTTATATGGCGTTTGGGCCATGCTGTGAGAAGCTGAAACTGTCTCTACAGAATACAATGTTAAGCAATCCTGACTATGATTCTGAAAACGATCAGCAAGCGGTGGTTGTCAGTACAATCGAAACGGCAGAAACAGAAGGATAGAGAGAGAAAGAAGATAACATACAGGGAAAATGAAAGAAATGAAAATACAAAGGAGGAACAGACATGAACAGTCAGGAAGAAAAAGCACCGGAGAAAAAAAGGGGCAGCAGGCTGCTGAAGATTTACTTTTCTCAGAAGATATTAGGGATTCTTTTAGGACTTGTAGTTATAGTGGTTCTTATACTTGGATTTTCCAGATATTTTTCTACAGAGAGCAAGACGGAAAAAATTGGTTTTGAGGACATCGGAGAACTTGCGACCCAGTCAGCATATGCTACAGAGGTTAATGTAACAGAGGCTTCAAGGGATTTGTTCGGAGTATCTATTCCATTTACTCAAAGCAAATACATTTACAGCTATGATGTAGAACTGAAAGCAGGTTTTGATTTTGGAGAGATCGAGTGGAAATTGAACGATCACAGAATTGAAGTCAGTCTGCCGGAAGCGAAAGTTTTAAGCTGCGAAATCGATTTGGATTCTTTAAAGGTATACCATGAAGAAGAAAGCATTTTCCGCCAGGTTACTCTTGAGGAAAACAACGAAGCGCTGAAAACCCTAAAGAAAAACGCTGAGAATGACGCTGTTGCAAACGGTTTTCTTGAAAACGCTCGAAGCAACGCTGAGACAATCCTTACAGGATTTTTTGGCAATGTATACAACCTGGACGAGTACGAAATCATATTTAAAGATAAATAGGATATGAACCAATGAAAAAGAAAATTATCCTGGCTCTTGGTATTCTTGCAGCAGCCATACTGTTATTCTATTTCGTTCTGTTTCTGACAG
>CATZVV010000247.1 GCA_958425285.1 uncultured Lachnoclostridium sp.
AGAGATTTATCTTTTTACGAGAGGAACAGCTTCCCCATCGCCCACGGCTCGAATTTATCTGCACGCTCTCGTAGGGTAAACGGTGCTTCTCTGAAAGCATATACAACCGGGGAGGCAAGATAATCTTTGCATTCCGTCGCAAAGCTTCTTCAATCACTTTTCGAAGCCAATCCTGCAAATTCGAGTCTGTAAAATCAGCTGTTGGAGGACAGATAATCCGCATCTCTCCCAACTCTGAATGTGCCAAAAACCTCTCTCGTTTACCACTAACCAGTGATAATTTGAAGTATTCTGTCTCAATCCGATAGTTCAGGTCAATCAAAGGGCGCACCAACTTCTGCCTGGAATCCAGTAATCGGGGACGCAACTTCTCTATTGCCTCTTTTACCTCTCGCATCGTAACTCCCAGAGGTATACTAATGTAAATAGCATCCGCTTTCGTACGAAAAACAAGCCGTTTTGCACGCACATTATCGCGTACAACCAAACGCCCTAACTCTTTATCTTCGATAACCCTATCCAATGTTACTCTTAATTATAAATACAAATAAACGGATTATTTTGCATAAAAAAGAAAGATAGATGCAACTTTTCATAGCCGACTTACGTCTAAATCAATAGAAACCTCTAAAAACGAAATAAAATGAAAACAATTTTCAGAATGTTATCGGTATTACTGCTAACTACAGGTTTATTGAGTAGCTGTATACAAATAGGTGAAGGTATCCAACCCAGCAAGAAGCTCATCACAAGAGACTATAAAGTGAAGGAGTTCAATAAGATTGATGCGGGGACTGTGGGCAACATCTATTATACACAATCCACAGACGGAAAAACGGATCTGCAAATCTACGGACCGGATAACATCGTAGCACTGATACAAGTAGCCGTAAAGGACAATACACTATTTTTGAGTATCGATAAATCAAAAAAGGTACGCAACTTCAAAAAGATGAAAATAACCATTACATCTCCCACCTTAAATGGTATCTCCTTTAAAGGAGTGGGCGATGTACATATCGAAAATGGATTAACTACGGATAATCTTGATATAGAGAGTAAAGGGGTAGGTAATGTGGACATTCAATCGCTGACTTGCCAAAAATTGAACGTTCAGTCGATGGGTGTAGGTGATGTAAAGCTTGAAGGCACAGCTCAGATAGCTGCTCTTCATTCCAAAGGAGTGGGCAACATAGAAGCGGGAAATCTACGAGCCAACGCAGTGGAAGCCAGTTCACAAGGCGTAGGAGATATAACCTGTAATGCAACAGAGTCCATTGATGCAGCCGTACGAGGAGTGGGAAGTATTAAATATAAAGGTAGCCCTACTATAAAATCACTCAGTAAAAAAGGAGTGGGAACTATCAAGAATATCTAATATAACAAATCAGAAGAGCATGAAAAAATATATACTATCGAGTCTTACAATTACTTTTTTGTTACTCAGCATCACAGCCTGTTCGCAAGGAAAGCAAATCAGTGGAAGTTCCAACTACATCACTAAAAATATAAAAGTCGGTTCATTCGACCAAATAAAATCGATGAGTAGTTCGGATATTGTTTATACACAAAAACAGGGCGCCCCCACCGTTCAGATTTATGGCCCCGACAATATAGTTGAATTGATGGAAACCTCTGTCAGCGGTCGAACATTAACGATTAAATTCAAAAAGAATACCTCCATCCGTAATAGTGGGAAACTCGAGATCAGAGTATCTTCTCCATCATTAAAACACTTATCTATATATGGATCGGGAAATACCACTTTTACAAATGGAATAAAAAGCCATGATGAACTGCAAATGTCTATTTATGGCTCGGGAAACATCAGCGGAAACAGTTTCTCATGCACAAAACTGGCAGCACGTATTTACGGTTCAGGAAATGTCAACCTGAAAAGAATCAGTACATCCGACACCCAAGTAAACATTTCCGGCTCGGGAAATGTACTGCTAGACGGCAAATCGACCGAGGCCGAATATCACATTGCCGGTTCGGGAGACATTAATGCTACCGAATTAAAAGTAGAGAATGTCAATGCACGTATTAGCGGTTCGGGCAGTATAAGATGTTACGCCACAGAAAATCTGACAGGAGGAGTCAGTGGCAGTGGAAACGTAGCCTATAAAGGCAACCCGCAAATAAACTTTTCTAAAAGAGGACTACAGAAACTCTAAATATAAAAACTCTCTCTTAGTTTAACTTCGCTCTATGAAGACAACGTAGTATAAACATAAAAGGGCTACTGCATCACGCGGTAGCCCATTTATTTAGTTAGTTTTTTTATTGAAATTGAGAGAATTGAAACTTCACAGCCTCAAGTCAAAAAGTTGTTTTAATTAAGCACACTAACTATATTATATGTTTAAAGCAAATGAAAATGTCTTTTTATTTGTGCAATAAACTCCGGACTCATATTCCCCGTAAAGTTTACCACAGCAAAGTGATTCTTTTCGTGCATCAACATCACCAGTTCAACAATCGTACTTTTTTTCTTACGAACCATAATCTGACAATTCTCAGATTTGTCCTTAAAAGAAAGAAACGATTCAAACCGACCGGAATTCTTCTCTACCACCTTCAAAGCTGCATTGAAATACTTTTTTCCTTCCACATCAGAAGTAAGCACCTGCATGCTTTTGAGATTAGAGATCATATCCAGCACCTCCTTATCTTTTTCAGCATCGCTTTTCATAATCTCCTCCATCATTTTCGGACTGATCGTAACACAAGTCAGATTGGAATCTGCCTGATGTTCAGCCATGAAACGTGAAGCAAAGTCCTGGGCCGAAACAGCCACAGACAGCAATGCCATCCAGCACATTAAAAGAACGCTCTTCATTATTTTATTCCTTCATCACACGAACCGGTTCGACCTTTACACTGTCTCTTACGACCTGATCCTGCGATTTATTTATACCTTCAGACAACATCATCAACGCAGAAGAAACTTGTTTGTAAGCCACTTCGGGATCGTCGTATGTGTCCTTGTAAGCATCATAATTATAATCCAAAGCCTCATCGGCAAAGAATGTATGTTGTGCTACATTGCCCAATGATAAAATCAATGCAACCACGGCAGCAGCCTTAAATAAAGGCATAAATCTTCCGACCATTGTCAGATGTTTTGCTTTTACCACAGGTGCCTCTACCTGAGCCAGAATACGTGCATCAAAGTCTTTTCCCAGCCCTGCCTCCTGTTGAACAGTCTGATAAACAAACAGTTCTTTGTAACGGAGCAAATGAGCAGGCACCTCTTCCTCCGAAAAGAAAGAGCGCAATTCCGATTCTTCTTCCAGAGAAGTCTCACATTGCCAGTATCGCTCTAAAAGCTGTTCTATATACTT
>CATZVV010000248.1 GCA_958425285.1 uncultured Lachnoclostridium sp.
ATAAATGGGTGGCAGAGGCAAGTGATGACTGGATTCAGTTATCGCAAACATCTGGTGAGACCAGAACAGAAGAACGTGTGAAGGTATTGGTAAATTGGGAAAAAGTAACGGGAGAAGCAACAGGAAGCATTTCTGTATACAATGCCGACAGTGATGGAAAGAAATCGGGTGATGCGGTAGCTGTATTTGATGTAGCCGCTACAAAATCAAAGGTTACACATGGTGAAAATAAAGGTTACATAGAAGCAAACGGATATGTGGCAATAGAGGCTGAACATTATTCAGAGATGGTAAAAGGAAGTGACGAAAGTTACTGGGCTGAAATTCAGTCAAATGGACAAAATGGTTCTACTATGAAAGTGCTTCCGGATACTGCTGAACATACAACGGATTGGAGTAATACAGGAAAGCTAATTTATAAAGTACATTTTGACAAAGCGGGAACCTATCCAATTACTTTAAATCGATTGCCTGTATTAAATGAAGGCAGTGAAAACGGCATAGCAAGAAGT
Source organism: uncultured Lachnoclostridium sp. (assembly GCA_958425285.1). Taxonomy (GTDB): domain Bacteria; phylum Bacillota; class Clostridia; order Lachnospirales; family Lachnospiraceae; genus UBA933. The sequence goes on from CATZVV010000248.1 coordinate 513, forward strand.
ATGAATGCGGCTGTTGGGGTAGGTGCAAGTACGCCGGTAGTATTAAAGGGAAATCGTTCCGGCAGCTGGTCTATGACATTGAATATGCAGGAAACATTAAAAGGTAATGTTACAGTACAAGCAGGATGGAATGATATTGTTGTATATCGGTCCGATGCATCCTTTGTATTTGATCGTATGGTAGTTGAAACGATAACGGGTGCAGTTCCACAATCTGTACTGGGTCCGGCAGAAAGTCCAAATAATATTGCAGACAATCCAGAAATAGGGATTGGTACTCTGCCAAAGGAACTTAAGGAGTATAAACCGGCAAATAAGATTGTTATAGATGATTTAAGCAATTTACGCATGAACTGTAATGAAAGTAAAACGATAGACATATCTGCATATGCGACAAATGGGAAAGAGGTAACACTAGCTGTTAAATCCGGAAATGAAAGCAGTACGGCGGCTCGGCTTGAGGGAACCAAACTAACGATTATGACAACGGATAAAGCAGGAACCGTAGTGATTACTGTAACAGCAAGTGCACCAGATTGTGCGAAAGTGGAAAAAAGCTTTCATGTAACGACTAGGGATCCTATGGTAGGCGGATTATATGTGGAAGAGAATGGTAAAGTTGTAATTAATGCGGCAGATGCATTAAAAGAGACAAATTATTCATGGACTGATGCAGCAGCCCCATTTATTTGGAAAAAGACTTCAGACCAGAATGGCATCCAATTGACTCCGGATAAAGGTTCAGTATGGACCGATACAAATAATTTGGGCCAAACGCCTTCCTTGAGTTATAAAATTAAAATATCAACAGGTGGAACCTATTATTTGTTTAGCAATATGAGCAATCCGAATGCAGATGCAGATTCATATCATGTATTGGTAGACGGAAAATATCGGTATACACATAACGATGGTATTATGACGGGAAGTATGATTTGGAAAAGTGCTGGAAAAGGTGTTTTGCTTACTGCCGGAGAGCATACGATTACTGTTTCAGCAAGAGAAGACGGTCTCGTGATAAATCAGCTTGTATTGAATACAAATAAGGATGAAACATTTACAGATGGAAAGTTTGAAAGTCCAAGCAGGCAGGAAATTGCATCAGGGACTTCCCCTTCTCCAAGTATTTCTCCGCAAGCAAGTGAAACACCAGCTCTGGCAAAGGGAAGTTATTTGGAAGCAGATAATTTATTAGTTATTAATGCGGCAGATGCTTTAGAGCAAAGCGATTACGCATCATGTACAGGTGCATCCGATCATGTACATGTATGGGAAGCTTCTTTAAAGGGTATTCATGTTATACCGGATACGGGAATAAATTGGACAAAGACAAATTGGGATGGTTTGTTCGGTATAGCTCCGGCATTACAATTTAAGATTAAGATAAATAATGCAGGAAATTACTATTTATTTGTAAATATGAGCAACCCAAATAATGCGGGAGATTCTTATTTTGTAGGCATAGACGGTGCTTATCAGTACATTGGTGCGACAGGTGAGCAGCTTGGAGAAGAAATCTGGTTTGGTGAGAAAAAGCCTATTAATTTAAGCGCCGGAGAACATACTCTCACAGTTTTTGCACGAGAGGATGGATTATTTATAAATCAGTTATTGCTAACGGTTGATCAGAACATTTTGCTTGATTCTTTACAGAAACCAAGCGAAAGACAGAGCGATTGAAATCATATTTTGTATATAATCCGCAGATACGTGAAAAGATAGCGCTGCTCTTTATCTGGGTAGCGCTATTAATATTCCGCTAAAAAAAGTGATTTTTAGAGTTTTCCCTTTTTAAGGGAACCGGGAGTTTTTCCCGTATATTGTTTAAAGGTACGGATAAAGTTTGCATAATCTTTAAAACCGGCATTATAGCATGTGTCAGTCACAGAATACCCATCTAAAAGAAGAGATTGTGCAAGTGATATTTTCTTTTCTAAAATATATTTTTTTAGGTTGATTCCTGTGTACTTTTTAAACAATCTGCTTAAATAGCTACTGTTAAAGTTTAAGGCACATCCTAAATCGGCTAAGGTAAAGCTTTCGGATAAATGTTCTTCAACAAATTGTATTGTATGAGAGATAAGAGGCGGCATAATATTCACGGGTATGCTTTCAGAGGCAATATAGCTGCTGCACACCATATAAAAAATTTGTGCAAGATAGGAGTGGGCCAGGAGATCACTTCCAAATTCGTGTGATGTGAGGGCAGCATTTAAGTTTTGAAAAAGTATAAGGATTGAGTCCAGTTCCTCTTCAGAAAGGGAAATTACATTATTAGTTCCGGGTTTGCGGTTATCAAAAAAGGAAATAAGATTTGTTGAATTCGTAGATAGATTCCGTAGAATGGAGGGTGTAACATTTAGAGTGATGCGTTCATATACAGAATCATCCAGACTAACTGCTAAATGATATTCAGAAGGATTCATGATGGCTAGATTTCCCTTTTCCAAATGAAAACAGGAATGTTCAATAAGCAGATTTATGTTACCCCTTAAAAAAAGATAGATTTCATAACCATTATGTTTGTGATAAGTATTATGATAATTGGTTCCTTTATGATACATAAGTAGGATATCATTTTTAATTTCATCGAAATAATGCGGTTGATTTAATAAATCCATTTTTGACCTCCTGAATTATGGTTTAATCATAGCATAAAAGTAACGAAAACTCAATGATTTTAAAATAAAACGAAGAATGACACAGAAAAGATAGGAGATTAGTAAATGCAAACACATATTATTTTTCATTCAAAAGAGGTTATTACAATCGGATACTTTTTGGAAGAATCCACATCCGTTATACGTGCCATTCATTCTCTCGG
>CATZVV010000249.1 GCA_958425285.1 uncultured Lachnoclostridium sp.
GGCGCGTATGCGCCGTTCATCTTGACCGTTGACTGGCTCGACTGGCTTTGCTATTTATGTTTTATGAGACAAACTGCTCCAATTCTTTCTTATCCACAGAAACCAACTTTTCAATGTTGCCGTCCTTGTCACGAACAACATTCAAGCTAACGCCGTCGCTCACACCTTTGTCGCAAAAAGTGTAATGTTCCTTGTCATAAAGGATATAGATAGGCTTTTCGCCGTACATCCAATGGTTAGAAGTCTTGTCATAGGAAACGCCAAATTCGGCGTAGGCGTCCAGGCTGTCATCACGATAATTCGGATCACCTTGTTCAAAGCTACCACTTTCGGCCGTAATTCCGGCCTTTTCCAATTCGGTTTTCAATGCCTCCTGCTCTTTGGTGTGAGCATTAAAGTCAGCGTCCGAGGATTGCTTTAGACCTGTCAGGGTTCCAGATTCATCTCTAATGGGTTCAACGTCTATCACGCCGTCATCATAGGAAAAACCATTCGTTTCATTAGAACTGATTTGATCCTTGAAGTAACGCACGACTTGCCCGTTATAGAAGAAACGATCCTTTTCCGTGTCGTATGTCATGCCATACGGAGCATAGATAGAATACTTTTCAGCAATCTCAGCCCGGCGTTCTTGCTCTGCTTTGGCCTGTTCCTCAGAGGAAAGGACTTCATCATTCTCGTAGGCTTGCGCCGAGGAAGCCTCGTCAGAGGAAATGGGAGTGCCGCTATCTTTCGCTTCCTCCAAAGGTGTTGAGCTGGTAGTTGACTGGTTGGGTTCCGTCTGGCTTGCCGCGCTTGCAGCACATCCACTTAAAACAGCCGATGCACAAAGCGCCATTGTGAGTAAAAGAGTTGTAATTTTTTGCTTTTTCATATTCTGAAACACTCCTTTCTGTTTCTGAATATATAGTAGCAGAACTGTTTGGGATACCATTGTGGCGAATATGTTTTTTATGTGTAGTTAAAAATACGGAGCAATCAAATTTGACCGCCCCGTATTTTTCAAAATTGGATTGAAAACAATACCCCTCTGTCTGTGTTTTTCAAACTGTATATTATATTGTGCTGTTCTAAAATAGTTTTGACGATATAAAGGCCTAGCCCACTTCCTCCTGTTTTCTTATTGCGTGACCGTTCTATTCTATAAAACGCATCAAATAGTTTCGGTAATTCATCATCTGGGATATGAACACCTGTGTTTTCCAATCTGAAATTTACCGCTCCATTTTCAGAAAACGCATTCATATAAATTGAACTACTTTCCGGGGAGTACAAAATGGCATTAGAAATAATATTGTTGATTGCTTTTTGTATCAACATTTTATCAGCAACAATATGCAAAGAAGGAGAAATATCTTCGTTCCAGTCGATTTCCTTTTGCACGATTAAATCTTCAAATAAAGCGTATTCTCCCTTTAGCAAAGCAGAAAAGTCTATCGTTTCTTTTCGCAGGCCTACTTTAGAGGATTTAATACGCGAAACGGTCAAAATTTCTTGTACCATATTCTCCATTGTATTGATGATTTCAAGGGAGCGCGATAAATATTTACTGCGATTCTGATAATCCCCTACATTCAGAATCATTCCCTCTGTCTGCCCTTTGATAATTGTAATTGGCGTTTTTAGTTCATGCGAAACAGCGGAAAAGAAGTCTAACTGTGCCTGTTCTAATTCTCGCTCATGTTCTATATCTGCCTGCAATTTCGCATTTGCGTTTTGCAGATTTTCTAGTGCCGCAGAGAGTTTCATCGACATTTCATTTAAGCTGTGAGCCAGAACACCGAGTTCATCAGTCCGATCTTCTTTACATTTCCAATTAAAATTTAACTCAGACATCTCTTTTGACACTTCGCTAAGACGCAGTACCGGCTTTGTAACATAGCGAGAATAAACAACTGACGCAATAGTGGCTATCGCAAGGATAACAAAAAAGAGGATTAGAAAAACGCTTGCCAACGTATCCTTGAGCAAATCAACTTCATGGGCGCTCCCGGCAACCGTCAATGTATAAACCGTGTCTGACCCAGTAAACGAAAACAGGTAGCTATGTGTCGCTCGATAGGCCGCCGGATCGGCGTTTTCTGTTGCTATTCCTCCTGTGAGCAAACGCGGAAATTCAGTGCTCCCTTGTGAGGGGAGTTCTAGTTCATTTCCTGCGGTGTCGAATAATTGAAGTAGAACTCCATTATTATTCAAAAGAAATTCATCGAAAAGCTTTCCACTTTCCAGCGGGGACATAGCTTCTAATTCAGTAATAAATGAAGTTACCGTATTTTCTAAGTTTGTATCAAGAGTTGTACTATACGTCTTTGGAACAAGCCATGAAATAACGGTGTAGGTCAAAACACAGCAAATGCTGGTCAGCAAAAAGGTGATTACAAAAATTTTTGCAAATAAGCTCCCTTTAATTTTCTTTATCAATTTTATATCCCACCCCTCTGATTGTCTGGATGAAGTCAATCCCCAACTTTTTGCGGAGATTTTTGATGTGAGTATCTACAACTCTTTCATCGCCATAAAAATCATATTTCCACAGCTTATCCAACAAATTTTGCCGAGTAAGTACGCGTCCCTGATTTAGTAAGAGCTCCCTTAATACCTCAAACTCTCGCTGGGTGAGGTCGAAAGAAGCACCGTCTACCACAGCGGTATAGCTGTCCATATCCAAAACGAGATTTTTATAGGCAATCGTTTGGTGCTCCTGTTCCGGTATCATTGAACTTCTACGGAGTACAGCACCGATTTTGCGAACTAATATCGGCATGGAAAATGGTTTTGTAATATAATCGTCAACTTGCAAATCCAGACCTCGGATTTGTTCATCCTCACTGCTCAGGGCAGTCAGCATGATAATAGGGATTTGAGATTGCTTTCGGATTAACTCGCAAACAGTAAATCCATCAATTTTAGGGAGCATAATGTCTAAGAGTATCAGGTCAAAATGTATCGTCGAAAAGAGAGAGATAGCTTCCATACCATCATTGGCAATAGAAATTTCATATCCTACTTCCTGTAAAAAATTTCTCAAAAGTTCTTGAATATCTATGTCGTCTTCAACGATTAAAATTTTCTGCATAGTGCCGTCCTCCTTTTTCAATCAGCATATCACACTAATTTGTGATTAAAGTGTAGTTCACACATATTTGTTAGCTAAATTGGCCGCTCCAATTATAACATAGTTTATAGAGTGGATTATACTGTTTTCAGCGTCGAAGTATAATATTGGAATAATGGGCTGCTGTCTATCAAATTCTAGTGTTACTTTATCGCACATGAGCATTCGCGCCGGGGTTATCGTTGCCGTACCCCTCCATGAGGTTAATGC
>CATZVV010000250.1 GCA_958425285.1 uncultured Lachnoclostridium sp.
TTCATCTACAACTCAAAAAACTATTATTAATGAAATGGAAGATTTGAGAGACCGGGTAAAACATGATTTGGATATTATCAATGCAGATAATGGAGAATATCAGTTTGAGATGAAAGAGGCATATCTGAAAAACTTTGATATGACAGAAGCGTTGGCAGCGAAACAGAAATTTGAGGAAAATGCAAGACGTAAGGCAGAATATGAAGCCAAAAGAAAAGCAGATGAGGAGAAACGTATTGCGGAGGAAAAGGCAGAGGTTGAGAGAGTTGCCAATGCAGGAGTTGAGCAGAAAGAATCCCCAAAAGCAGTATATGCAGATGAGAATACTCAAGGGAACCAGAGCATTGAACAGGTAACAATAGCATTTAAGGTTACAGGAACAGTAGAACAGATTAACGGACTTAAGAAATACCTTGTGGATAACAAGATTAAATACGGTCCGGTAGAACAGTAGGAGGTGTGAGTAATGGCAGTAGGAAACAGTCTGGCGAAGAGTCAGCAGAAAACAGGGTTAACAGCGTACCTGACAAATGATGCTGTAAAAAAACAGATTAACAACGTGGTAGGTGGAAAGAATGGTACCCGCTTTATTTCATCCATTGTATCAGCGGTTAATACTAATTCAGATTTACAGGAATGTACAAATGCATCAATAGTAAGTGCAGCACTTCTTGGAGAATCTCTTAATCTGTCACCGAGTCCACAGCTTGGACAGTATTATCTTGTACCGTTTAAGGATAAGGAAAAAGGAAGGGTAGCGCAGTTTCAGTTGGGATATAAAGGATATATCCAGTTAGCAATCAGATCAGGTCAGTACAAAAAGTTGAATGTCATTGCAATTAAGGAAGGGGAACTTATCAGATTTGACCCGCTGAATGAAGAAATAGAAGTAAAACTCATTGAACATGAGGAAGCAAGAGAAAAAGCGGAAACAATCGGATATTATGCAATGTTTGAATATGTGAATGGTTTTCGAAAGGCAATATATTGGTCAAAAGAAAAGATGAAAGCTCATGCAATGAAATATTCACCGGGTTATGCAAGTGATTTGAAGAAAGGCACAAAATGGACTTTCTGGTCAAAGGATTTTGACGGTATGGCATATAAGACAATGTTGCGCCAGTTGATTAGTAAATGGGGAATCATGAGCATTGATATGGCAACGGCTATTGACAGTGACATGGCTGTTATTAACGAAGACGGAACAAAAGATTATGTTGAAACTGATGAGGGAAATATCATTGATGTTGATGCGACTGAAAAAGAACCGGATGAAACTATCACGGATCATGATACAGAAAACCTGCAGCAGGAACAAAAGAGTGATGAGAAAAAAGATAATAATCATCAGGAGGCTTCCATGCAGGAAACAGTGCAGCAGTCATTTTTCAACAATTAAAAACCGGTAACTATTAATTTAGTGCCTTCATGGAACGCACAATAATTTTGTATATCACAAAAAATTGCTCTGCTGTTTAATAGCAGAGCAGAAAGGAGGATTATGTTGAAATTTTCAGTACCGGGTAAACCACAGGGAAAAGCCAGAGCAAGAACTTTTTATAATTATAATTTGCACCGAATGCAAAGTATTACCCCGGAGAACACAGTTTTGTATGAAAACTTAATTAAGACATATTATCAAAATCAGGCTGATAAAGAAAACTTTTCGGGCTATTTCAAAAAAGAACCGATAAGGGTTTGTATTGTGGCAATATTTGATGTGCCGAAGAGTACAAGCAAAAAAAAGAAACAAGCTATGTTTTCGCGAGAAGAATATCCCTGCAAAAAGCCGGACAGCGATAATATAGCCAAAACAATTTGTGATGCACTGAACCGGTTGGCATATGGAGATGATACACAGATATGCGAATTGACGGTTCAGAAAAGGTATATTTCAGATTTAAATGAATTACCGGAAGTTGTTGTAACTATTGAAGAAATTGTATAACAGATAAGTTAAACCTGTGTTAACAGGAGAAAGGAAAAAAGAATGAAACACATTAACATGGAAGAGTTTGCAAATGGAGCATTTACCATTCAGGTAAACAGAGCAATTGAGAAGGTAATGAAGAATATTCAGGATCCGAACACAGATGCAAAAGCGGCAAGAAAAATTACAGTAACGGTAGCTTTCAAGCCAAATGAAACAAGAGACTTTATAACAACCGGTGTAGTTACCAAAACATCGCTTGCACCAGAACTGGGAGCAGTAACAGCAATGACTTGTGGAACAGATCTTAAAACGGGTGAAGTTGATGCCGTAGAAATTGGTAAAGAATTACCGGGGCAGATGAGTTTAGAAGATATGGAAGAAGAGAATGTTCAGGTGGACATGGAAACTGGTGAAGTTATTGGTCATGGAAAAGTAGTTGATTTAAGAACAGCAAGAGAAGCATAGGAGGTATTTATGATTAGAAAAGCATTAGAATTAATTACAGAACTTACAGAAAAGTCAATGGAACCGAAAGTAGTTGAAATAGGTGGAAAGACATATTGTAACTTGAACCTGACAAGATATGACAGAGAACCTATTGCTGAACCGGTTAAGGTATCAACACTTACAGCATTGGTTGATTACATAAAAGGATGCCCGGAAGAACTTAAAGAGAAAATGATCGTGCAGATTGCGTCCCCATCATATATTAAACTTATGTCAGGACTTAATGAAGATAGAGGACGGGAAACACTTATGTGTGTTGAAGCAGATTTACCACATTTTACAAGTAACAGATGGGTAGAGCAGGAAACCTTTGTCCTTGAACTTCAATCAAAGTTTACACCTTCTGCTGATCTTGAGGCAATTATGAAGGTTGCAGGTAATATTGAAGCAAAGACAACCACTAACTATGGAGATGATGGAGTCACACAAAAAACTACAATACATAAGGGAGTTGCAAGTAAAGCGGATGTCATTGTGCCTAATCCGGTACAGTTAGTGCCTTACAGAACATTTCTCGAGATAGAGCAGCCGGCATCTAACTTTGTATTCCGGATTGACAGTTCTTCAAACGAACCAAGATTTACTTTGATAGAGGCTGACGGCGGCCTTTGGATTAACCAGTCGAAAGCGGAAATCAAAGAATATCTTGAGAAAGAACTGGAAGATTTGAGCGCTAATATTGTTATCATAGCTTAATTAATTTATTACACCGCCTTATTTGAAAAAGATAGGGCGGTATTAGGAGAAGACACTATGGCTAGAACGCAGAAAAAGGGAATTGATTATTTTTCCTGTGATGTGGATTTCTTCTCGGATAAAAAAATTAAAATCTTAAAAAGCAGATATGGACCGGATGGTATTGTTTTATATCT
>CATZVV010000251.1 GCA_958425285.1 uncultured Lachnoclostridium sp.
GAAACAGGAGCAATTACAATTTTAGACCATAAAAGTGGCAGCATCAAAATTTTAAAAAATGGGAACATTAGTAAAACCGATCAGGCTCATTTCTTGGAATTTAAACGGCAGTTATATTTATATTCCAAACCAGTTCTTGAAGAATATGGACACGTAGAATTTGTAGAATGGAATTTATTTAAAGATCGGAAACATCTGAAAATTGAGTGGGAAAAAGAGGAATATCAGGAAGCATTACAATGGGCGATTGAAACAATTGAATTAATTAAGAAAGAAACAGAGTGGAATCCGCATCCAGATTTTTACTATTGTAACTATCTGTGTTCACAGCGGGAGAACGCTTGCGAGTATAAACCATGATAGAACAGACCGTGATTCGAGCAGCTAAACAAGCATCACAAAGATTAAAGTTTTCATTCCCTTATGACATTACAGAGTGGGTTACTCAAAAAAATATGTTGATGGAGAACTACCATAAACATACAACTTGGTCAAATTTAGTTCAGTTTGATTCTGCAACAGATATTATTGATTTTATGCGGAAGTCTCAGGAATACGGTTGCACCTGTTATTTTTCCGGGGAACATGGATTCCAGGGAGAGTGGGCGTATGTCTATGATTTATGCAGAAACACACAAGATGAATCCTTCCGGACGAAAAATAAATTACTTAGATCTATGAAGTTCAGGTATTCAACAGAAGCATATTGGGTAAAAGATCGACTGCGGGAATATCCGGTTATCGATCCGGAAACCGGAGAAGCAAAGACTGATAGCAAAACTGGAGAAGTAAAGAAAAGCAGAGATCGTACAAATTGCCATATTGTGTTGGTAGCTCGTACATATCAAGCTATCAGAAAGATTAATTATATGATATCAGAAGCACATGATAACGGATTCTATGGTAAACCAAGGATTGATTTAGAGTTACTATTTCAGCTTTCACCAGATGAAGTATATGTTACAAGTGCATGTTTGGCCGGATGGAAATATGAAGATGCAACAGAAATTTGGTATCGGGTTTGGCAGCATTTTGGAGACAGTTTCTTCTTAGAGTATCAGACGCATAATACAGATCCTCAGAAAGAGTTAAATCGCAGAATTTATGCGTTGTCAAAAGAATTCGGAATCCAGACAATCATAGGATTGGATACACATTACATTGATGATGAAGACCGGATTAAAAGGGATAATCTCTTAAAACGTAAGAAGATTTTTTACGATGATGAAGTTGGCTGGTATATGGATTTTCCGAATGGCAGAGAAGTGTATCGGAGAATGGTAGAACAAAATGTCCTGCCGGAAGAAGAAATCCTGTATGCAATGATGAATACGCATGTATTTGTCGATGGATGCCACGATATCACATTGTCAACAAACTTTAAGATCCCGATCATAGAAGAATATCAGCAGTATAACTATGAACAGAGAGCGGAAATCCTCAAAAAAATACTGAATGAAGAGTTCGAGAAAGAAGATAGGGATCACCATACTGAAGACCGGAAAGAAGGAATGACTTATGAATTCGGAGAAATCCGGGATAGCAAGACCGCAGATTACTTCTTATTTAATCATAGACTGGTTGACTTGGCTGTAAATCAATATGGAGGGCAGCTTACGACTACATCCAGAGGTAGTGCCAGTTCTTATTATTGCAGTAAGTTACTTGGATTTACAAGTCTTGATCGATTCGAATCCGAGGTGCCGATTTATCCGGAGCGTTTTATTACGAAAGACCGTATTTTATCTTCTCATCAAATGCCGGATATCGACGCAAACGTCGCAAAACAGGAGCCTTTCATTCAGGCAGGGAAAGAATTGTGTGGGGAACATGGATGCTATCCGTTACTGGCAGTTGGAAAATTAGGAGAAAAATCTGGATTTAAACTGTACGCCGGTATTCGTGGGATTGAACCGACGGTAGCAAACAATATTTCAAAGTGTATTGATCGGTACAATGAAGCTTTAAAGCAGGCGGACGATAATGAAGAAAAGCAAAGTATTTTAATCGAAGATTATATTACTGATCCAGAGTATCTGCGGATTTTCAATGAGAGTAAACCATATCAGGATATTGTTGAACAAGCAAAAGTTCATGCATGTGGTTTCTTCCTATTTAACGGAGATCCAGAACATACAGATGTAGAAGGATATGGAGATCTTCGTTATGAAATTGGATTGATCCGGTGTCAGTCAAAAACTTCTAAAACGCCGACGATGGTTGTCAATATTGAAGGAAGTCTGTTGGATAAGTTCGGGTATGTAAAAGACGATTTCCTTATCGTTGATGTGGTGGGATTGATTTATAAACTGTACCACGCTATCGGGAAAGAAGTTCCAACAGTTTCTCAGCTCAGAAAGATGGTAACAGGTGATAGCTTAACATGGGATTTATATGCGAAAGGGATTACTTGTTGTTTAAACCAATGTGAAAAAGCCACAACAACCAAAAGGGTGATGAAGTACCGGCCGCAGAATGTCAAAGAGTTAGCTGCTTTTATTGCTGCAATTCGCCCGGGATTCAAGTCTCTGATTGACGGCTTTTTAAATCGTATTCCGTACAGTAATGGAGAACCAGCGATTGATGAACTTCTGGAGGATTGCTTCCATTATATGTTGTATCAGGAAGCCGTTATGAAAATTTTTTCATTCCTTGGTATTCCGATGCAGGACAGTTACGATACGATCAAGAAAATCAGTAAAAAGAAACTGGTCGGAGAAGCACTACAGAAAGTAGAAAACAATATGAAGTCACACTGGCTTGAAAATATTGGGAATACAAATAACTTTGCTCCGGTATATAAAGTAATTAAAGACAGCGCCAGATATAGTTTTAATGCTCCTCATGCATTGTCAATGGCATTTGATTCCCTATATGAAGCATGGATGAAAGCTCATTACCCGTCAGTTTTCTATGAAGTGGTGCTGAACCATTATCAGGAAAAAGGAAATAAGAACAAGATTGCAGAATTGGAAAAGGAAGCAAAACAATTTTACGGTTACTCTATCGGATCATATGAGTACGGGGCAGATAATTCAAAATTCACGGTGGACGACGAAAAGAAGATCATATATCCAAGCTTGTCCAGTGTAAAAGATATTGGCGTTAATGTAGTCCAATCTTTATACGAAATTGCACAGAGTGGATTGAATGATTTTGTCCGTATTTACTTAACAGCAAAGAATAAGAAAATCAATACGACTGTGTTGCGAAAGTTGATTTCTATTCGATACTTTCATCGTTTTGGAAGTGTGAAAAAATTGCTCCAAGCAGCGGACATGATTGATTATTGGTATAAGC
>CATZVV010000252.1 GCA_958425285.1 uncultured Lachnoclostridium sp.
TCCTGCCCACTCCGCAGCCAAATCCAGGCCCCCGATTCCGCTGAACAGGGACAGATGGGTGAGCCGCCGTTCCGGGGCAATATCCTCTATCTCCATCTGACCGTCACATTCGTAATGGTCAAATACCTCTAATCCCATGGTTATCTTCCTCCACTAAATGGGCATCTCTTTAACTCTATCCTTTTCATCCTTCCATAAATGGAAGCTGCTGTTGTTCTAGTTCAGGCACTACCATAAAACCTTCATCATCAACCTCTATTCCATTATTCGGTTTAACAAATACTTCTAAATCACCGCAGGCCTCTTCCACTATGTCCAACCAGAGGACATGACATTTATGCCTGGTCGGCTCCTCCTCATCCCTGTCGCCTCGTTCCTTAAAGTTTCTGGTATAATTCCCCTTGTAGTACGGCTCCTTCTTTAACTGTCGGATAAATTGGTTAACGCCCAGGACTTCAACATCTTGGAGATTATAATCTTTGACGTATTTCCGAAAGTTGTCATAAAGAAGCTTTACTTGCAGACACAATTCATTATTTTTTACATCTACAATGAAATCATATTGATTCAGAATGATTCCTTTCATAGCCATGGTATCCATTGTCTGAAGGACAATATCAACAGCGGTGCGGACCTTATCACCTCCGTCAAGAGAGTTTTTCATGTTTCCAACAATACTATCACGTATTAGCTTTTCATCGATGCCAGTCAATTTCCAGAAGTCTAAATGATAGGCCTCGTAGAGTTTTTGCAGCAACAGGATTCCAAGGTATACATTTGATAGTCCCAAAATTACCCTGGTCTCAAATTTAAGGTTGCTGAACACTTGGCTCTCACGAATCATCTTATCTAAGTCTTCATCTGGAATATTCATAGTCATTTGGAGCAAAGCCCTTCCCAACTCATTCAGTTCTTTTTCATGGGCTGCAAGTGAACGGTAATGTTCTGTGTGTTCTGTGGTTCTGTCAGATTTTGCAAATTGTATTTCTATGCTTCTCTCTTTGATTGCAGATTCATCGAAACCGGACTCTCCTATTACAATAATAGGGGATCGGCGCGTATAGCTAACAACTGATTGGTCCATGCGACCTCTTTGGCTCACTTGACCATCATATGAAGTCCTCATTGTATCAGAGAGTAAATCCAAACTCTGCTTTGACATTTTGTGGGGCTTATATTCTTCAAAAACCAGCGGCAATAAATTGGTAGAACTTGTCCCTTTGAGAACACTGAATTTTGTAAGATTTCCGCATCCAATCCCACCCCCCTGCATAGAAAAAATAGGCTGTATTACTTTTTCAAGTGTCTCTGACTTACCAGACCCGGCGCCGCCGGCAATAACCAAATGGGAGTATTTAATTCGGCGCTGCCGCATACGTTCCTTAATAAAACATCCGCAAACCCAACCTATAATGTTTATTGTCCGCTCATATGAATTGAACTGAAACAAATCTCTGGATATTGCCTTCAATTTTTCTTTAGAAATTATTCTACATGTTGTAATCTCTGACTTTAAGGATTCATTATCTTCCACAATAGACATAATTCCTGGCAGATTATTTCCTTTTTTATCTATTGTTTGGTCAATTCCAACATAGCACCATTCTCCTTTGAATTTATACAACCCTACATATGTGATACCGATGCTTTTATTATATCCCCTGTACTTGTTGTACATATACTCCTGTATATTGGACAAATCATTCTCGGTCCCATTATAGATAGCTTCAGCGGCTACATTGTTTTTTAACATCTGCTTAAATTTTTGTGTGCTGGAAAAACAGACGCTATCCAGTATACAGGTTTTCTCTACTCCGTCAGGAAACTTAAAACATATTTGAATTTTATTTCCATTATCGCTCTCAATTGTATTAAGTGGCTCCATAACAAAATTGGTAATATGCTTAGGCAGTTTGTCAGGTCCCTGGGAAATAATATATCGGCTCCCTGATTCCATTATTGGGTTCCTGGCTGTTTTCATTTCTTCCTTATCTGCCATACACTACACCTGTTCGTCCTGCTGGTTTTTGTACTCCCTCATGAACTCAGCATATAAAGCATCGTTATAATCCTTTGCAAGTTGGAAATCCGGGTATTTCTTGTGAAGCTTTTTCAAGTCACTTTCTATCTTGTTTAAATTCTCACCGTTTTTTTCTGCATCTATATAGGTACTATGTATCTTCCATAAATCCAGATACAAATTATAGGCCACTTTTTTGTCCAAAGCCAATCACCTGCCTTTTATTATGTCGCAATATAAATCAAACCAATAGTCCCATTCCCCTTTCAAAATTGGTATACGGTTTGCCATTTGACAAAATATTTCTGTAAATGGTTCTGCTTCATTTGAGGAAGCCTCGCACTGCATAATTGATTCATATAGATGGATTCTCCCTGAAATCATGGATAATTTACTGCATACTACTTCAATCCAACGTTCGTTAACCGACCGAGAAAATATTTTTGCTGCTATTTTTCCCGATATCTCCGCCCTTTCCGCCTCCGTTAATCCAATTTCTTCATCAATTGGAATTCCAAATTCATGTGCTATCCACGTTGCCGCATCATCAAATGTCATATTCATGTATAATTGAATAAATTTGATAATATCTCCTCCAGTTAGGCAACTTCGACAGTAAAACCCATCTTTTTTAGTATATCCTTTAAACACCTGCATACTTGGCCTCTTATCATCATGGAACGGGCATAGTATGTATCCTTTTTGATTAATTACGAACCCAAGATGCTCTACCAAATCATACATGTTAGTTGTACTTTTAATTTTCAGGATATCACCATCAGAAATCATGCAATCACTCCAGTTTTTTTACTATTGGCCTAACATTGATACCATTAACCTCAATGTGTTCATTAATGGCAATTACGATACACGACCTGCCCCCAATCATACGGTTCTCCACAAGATATGTCTTGTCCGATGCAACCTTGATGCTCACGTCCGGTGTCTTGATTTCAAAGCTCTTGGTGTTGATTACATTGGCCGCCACAAAACTGGTTCCCGGCCCGTCCCCCACCTCCGCATACCGCTGTTCAAATTCCTCCAGCTTTTCAGGGGTTGCACCATTTGTCTCCAAAAGCTTCTTCACCTGATACTTGTCCAGGGTCAGTGGAATCGGCTCGTCCTTGGTCTCCTCCACCAGTTCGGTCAGGCTCTCATGAATGCTCTTCACTGTCTCAAAATCACAGTTTTCCCCCAGCGTCTCCTCCACAAGGGCCTGGAACGTCTCCTTCTGGCTCTTGGCCGACATGGGGATGACGCAGCCTAGCAATTC
>CATZVV010000253.1 GCA_958425285.1 uncultured Lachnoclostridium sp.
GATAGGAAGATTTTCAGAGACCTGCTGGTTGATGTGAAGCAGGAGTCGGAATATGGTGAACTCGCCTTTGAGTTGCTGGCTGAACTTGGAGTAGGCTGTGTCGGATGCCCACCGTTATAGGGGATAGATATAAATTGTATCGAACATAATTACAAGAGTGGTATAGCAGATTTAACTTCTGTCTCTTCGGGGACAGGAGTTTTTTAACTGTATGGAAAAGTTCTCGTTTGGTATGATTTGTATTGAGTGAGTGCATGCACAGGCATGAAATAGAGTGGTACCGCGGAATCTCCCCCTTTCGTCTCTAAATAATAGAGATGAAGGGGGATTTTGTTATCGGAAAGGAGATTTCAAGATGAGAAAAATTTATGTATTTGACACGACATTAAGAGATGGAGAGCAAGTTCCTGGAGCAAAGTTAAATTTGGAAGAGAAGATGCGTGTTGCTGTGCAGTTAGAAAAACTTGGGGTAGATTTTATGGAAGTGGGTTTTCCATCTTCTTCACAGGGTGATTTTGATGCAGTATCCCAAATTAGCAGGGTTATAAAAGAGAGTACGGTAACAGCTCTTGGGCGCGCCGTTCAAAAGGATATTGATTGCATGTATGAAAGCTTAAAATATGCTGAAAATCCAATGATTCATATTGTACTCGGTTCATCGGAGGTACACATCAGCAAAAAGTTTAGGAAAACACCAGAGCAGATTATGCAGGCGGGGGTTAACGCCGTTGCTTATGCCAAGAAATATCTTCCCTTAGTGGAATATTCGTTAGAGGATGCAAGCCGATCTGATTTAGAGTATATGTGGAAAACAATAGAGGCGGTTGTAAAGGCAGGTGCTACCTGCATCAATATACCAGATACGGTGGGAATTGCGGTACCTGAAAAATTTGGTGCTATGATCTCGACAATTCATGATCGCTTGATGAATTTAAATTCTCAGGTTTTGTTAAGTGTACATTGTCACAATGATACTGGCATGGCTACTGCGAATACTTTGGCCGCAGTAAGGTATGGTGCCAATAAGGTAGAATGCACGATGAATGGAATTGGAGAACGGGCAGGAAACACCTCACTGGAAGAAGTCGTTATGGGCATTAAGGCACATGGAGAATATTATGATGCATATACAGACATCCGATATCATCAGATTTATGAGACCTCTCGAATGGTAAGCCGGACGATGGGACTTGATACGCAGGTGAACAAGGCAATTGTAGGTGAAAATGCATTTGCACACTCTTCTGGAATTCATCAGGATGGGTTATTAAAGTCAAAGGATGTTTATGAGATTTTTGAGCCATCTGAAATCGGTGCCCCACCAATGGATATTGTGCTGACAGCCAGAAGCGGAAGGCATGCATTTGCACATGTGGCAAGCCGTCTGGGATATAAAATCGAGGAAGGTAAGCTGGAAGAAGTACATTGCGACTTTTTGAAATTAGCGGATCGGAAAAAGGAGGTCTATGACAGTGATGTTATTTCTTTGCTCAACCAAAATAAACATGTAATAAAGAAAGAAGAACATGTTTTTTGGAGCATTGTGGATTATGAAGTTAGAATGGGGACAGCAAGTACAGAGGCTATCGTCAAGTTAAGACAAAATAACCAAGAGGTTGTTTCTAAGGGAGAGGGAAAGGATACGGTTAATGCTCTTTTTCATGCGATTCGGAAAGCAGTAAATGGTTCAATAGAAATCATAGATTACCGGATTCAGAGCATAGGAACTCAGGAGCAGGGCGTTGCTAAGGTAGTTGTACAGATAAAATGTAACAGCAAGGACTTTTTTGGCAAGGCGATTGAGAGAGATATTATAAAATCGAGCGTCACTGCTCTTATTAATGCAATTAACCGGGTTGAAAGAGGGTAGAAGGAAAACAAAAGCAGCAGAAAATAATAGTAACTGCTGCTTTTGTTTTTAGAAAATATATATAGGAAAGGAGTTTGCTATTTTACGGTTATTTTGCAAGTTGCTTTTTTGTCATTTGAGCTTTTGACAGTAATAACTGCTTTGCCTTTCTTTACTGCTTTTACAATCCCATTTTTATTTACTCTTGCAACTTTCTTTTTGGAGCTTTTCCATGTTAATTTGGTTTTGGCACCGGCGGGGGAGTATGTTGCTTTCAATTTTATGGACTTTCCTTTTTTCAAAGTAACCTTCTTTTTATTTAATTTAACCTTCTTCACCGTTTGAACTTTTACCTCTTGGGAAGCTGGTGAAGGAGACACCGTTGTAATGGAAGTTGGTATGGCAGATGGTGATGGAATTGGTGTTGACGTCTGTACTGGTGTGCTTGATGGCAAAGCAGAGTTATCTTTTTTTAGACCGCTGATTTGGATATTATTAATTGCAATTTCACCACCGGCAGGATTCTCGCTTAATGTTGTACCTCCTACTGTAGTCTGTGAAGTTGCAATGATAAGAATATAGAGGGTGTCAGCGTTTGAACAAGTCTCAGGAAGTGCAAGCTGAAATGCAGTTTTCATATTCTTGTTTTTTTCAATGCTAAATACGGCTTCGTCAATATCTTTAAAGTCCTGAAAGGCAGTCCCGGTTGTGCTGTATTGGAGTTTAAAGTCTTTTGGCCCTTTTTTTGTCGCACTCAATTGTGTGAAAAAGGAAATACTTTCGTATCCGGTTGTAGATAATTTAATTAGGAAGTAAGGAGTTTCTCCCCAACGTTTGCCTTCTTCATCTTTTGCAGCTAAAATTGGAACAACATTTGTTTCCAAATCATTATCGTCAGATTTATATTCCGGTTTTGACCAGCCCATCTTTCGGAATGGTGTTACTTCTTCATCAATATCGGTTGTAGTTTCGTCATCGTCTATCATAGTAGTGGATGGATCCATCCCATTGACAGAGCCACGGAGACAGGCAGAATCTTTTAATGTGCCGCCTGTAAACGAGTACCCTTTATTTTTTCCGCCAAGTTCGCTGCTAAAATCTTCACTCAACAGATTTCCGGAGGCATCAAATCCCCCATCATATACGTATTTAAATTCTGCAATTGTTTCTTTTAATTTATCTGCTTTTACATTTGGTGAATACAAAGATACTATGGCGGTAGTTGTTAAAAAAAATGCGGTTCCGGCTGCTAATAGCCTTTTTGCGTATGTCCTCATAATACCATCCTTTCTACATTCTTTATATTGTTTTTGCTGTTAAAATTATACCATCCATTTATGGAAGTCATTTACATTTATATTAACACGTATTATTTCATCAATGCCATTAAGATAAGCAAAGCTATTGACTCCATTCTATCATAGTGCAAAA
>CATZVV010000254.1 GCA_958425285.1 uncultured Lachnoclostridium sp.
TGGAAAGGTAAGGGTAGTCTGTGGTTGCTTTTACGGCGATTTAGATGAATTTAGAAAGCAGGTTAAGGATACAAGAAGCGGAAAAGTAGCGGAGGAATATCTGATGATTGCAGATTTAATGGAAAAGCATTTTAAAGAAGATTAGCAGGAAAGGAGCAAAGAGGTTTGTGCGCACAGAAAATCTAGATTTACTCCGAGAGAAGAAAATGGAACAGTTAATAATAGACTGCTTTGCTGGTGGCGGTGGAGCAAGTGTAGGAATAGAAATGGCATTAGGCAGACAGGTTGATATAGCAATCAATCATGACCCGGACGCAATCGCGATGCACAAGGAAAATCATCCCGATGCTTTGCACTTAACAGAAGATATATTCAAAGTTGATTTGCAGAAATACGTTAAAGGAAAACACGTTGCTTTGATGTGGGCAAGTCCAGATTGTACAAGTCACAGTAAGGCTAAAGGTGGAAAGCCGAGAGAGAAAGGCTTAAGAATACTCCCCTGGGCAGTTTTCAAACACGCAAAGACAATACTTCCGGATGTAATAATAATGGAAAACGTGGAGGAAATTCAGCAATGGGGTCCATTAGATGAAGCAGGACGCCCTATAAAAGAACGCAAGGGTGAAGATTACAAGCGGTTCATAACTGCAATGAAATCACTCGGATATGTCTTTGAGAGCAGAGAATTGGTAGCAGCTGATTACGGAGCACCGACTACAAGAAAAAGATGGTATGCAGTATTCAGAAGAGACGGTAAGTCAATAGTATGGCCAAAGCCTACTCATAACAAGAATGGTTCCAACGGATTAAAAAAATGGGTGCCGGTATCTACAGTCTTGGATTTCAGCGATTTGGGTAAATCCATTTTTGGAAGAAAGAAACCGCTTGCAGAAAATACAATGAATCGAATAGGAAGAGGTTGTAAGAAATTTGTTTTTGAGTGTGATAATCCATACATGGTACAATTCATCGATAAAAGTTATGGTGGTAATTATTCGGGTTCAGGAAGCTCAATAAATGAGCCACTGCACACTATAACTACAGTAGACCATAATAGGTTAATCACACCTTATATCGTTCCGATAGGATATGGAGAAAATAAGAATCAGAAACCTAGAGTTAATGGACCTGATGAAACGTTGGGGACAATAGTAACAAGCGGAAAGCATTATATGTGTGCACCATACCTTATTCAGTACCACTCGGAAACATCAAAGGATGAAGTCAGAGGTCAAAAAGTGTCGGAGCCTATACAGACGATTGATACAAGTAACAGATATGGTCTGGTAGCTGCTTTTGTATCAAAATTCTATAGAACCGGTACCGGACAAAGCGCATTAGAGCCATTACACACAATTACGACATCTGCCGGACATTTCGGACAAGTTAACATATTGGCAGTTGAAAAGAATAAACTTCTAGAATATGGAATTGATGAAAAAACCGCACAGAAGTGTACCTGGGTAAGTCAGTTTATCATTGTATATTACGGTCAAGGAACGGGACAGAGTGTTAATGATCCGTTACATACGATTGTGACAAAAGACAGATTTGCATTAATTACGGTACTTGGAAATGAATATGTGATTGTTGATATTTTCCTTAGAATGCTTACTCCAGAAGAATTGAAATTAGCACAAGGTTTTCCAAGAGATTATATTATTGACTTTCAGCGGAACGGAAAACCATATCCAAAATCAAAGCAGGTAGCAAGGATTGGAAACAGTGTTGTGCCGATAATGGCGCAGAAGCTAGTAGAAGCAAATTGCCCATATCTGAAAGTCGGTGAAAGAGTACCTAAATTGTATATCAATTACGATATGCCACAGTTGAGTTTTATGTAGGAAAGGAGAGAAGATGAACAGCGCATATATAGACGGATTGGAAATTGTAAAAAAGGAATTGAAGAAACTTTCAAAGAAGTACGAGGACAAAATAGAAAAAGAAAATGCTAAAAACAAATACATCACTATCCAGGGCGAGAAATGCTACACGGAAGATGATATACGAGATATGTATGAGGGTGATTGCTTTGATGGTAGAGCCTACGACAGATACCTTGATAAATTGCAAAAGAAACTAAACCAAGACATTTACGGAAAAAGCAAATATGAATACGCGAAAAATGCAATTTAAAAAGATTGCACACATACAGTCCATCATTCAATCCAGATGATGAGTTGGATGATGATTTCAAAAACGCAGTAGATACTTTGGTTGATAATTTTGATGAAATTTATAACGATGATGAAGATAGCGAGATATGAGAATGACAGAGAAGGAGGTAGAAGATGAGCAGAGTATTACCGATTTTATTCAACACAGATATGGTACGAGCCATATTAGAGGGAAGAAAGAGCGTTACAAGGCGATTAATGAAAATACAGCCTTGGGATAATGGAGATGGTTGCAAACATGAAATAATAAGCTATCACGATATGCTTCCTCAATTTTATAAAGAGGATTTTAGTTTTGTATGTCGTAAATGTGGATTAGGAATAGGAATGGATGGGAAAAGTTGCTTTAATCCGCAATATAAACCGGGCGATATCCTGTATGTGCGTGAGACATGGAATCATTATAACTATGACAACCTCAATAAAGGAGAACACCGAGAAGGATATTTTTATAAAGCAAGCCCTGAACTGAAAAGCACGTTGCCAGATTATGTTCAATTTCATTGGGGAGAAAAATGGAAACCATCAATACATATGCCAAAAGAAGCAGCTCGTATCTGGTTAAGAGTTACAGATGTAAGGGTAGAGCGATTGAATCGTATGCTTGAGTTAGATTTTCAAAAAGAGGGTATATCTTTATATAAAGATGATATGACCGAAAAGACTGAAATAGAAATGGAATATGAGTTTGAGGATTTATGGAATTCTACCATCAAAAAATCTGACTTCGACCGCTACGGATGGGACGCTAACCCTTATGTGTGGGTTATAGAGTTTGAACGGTTCGAGAAACCGCAGGAGGTGGAGTAGGATGACGGAGCAGGAAGCACTTGAAAAGCAGATAGCGAAGAAACCAACTATAGGTAGGGCAATACTAAAAGGAAAAGACTTTGGAGGTCTTTACCGCTGTGGTATATGTGGACGGATGTTAAAAATGCAAAGAGATATTAATAATATACCAAATTATTGTAGCGAATGTGGACAAAAGATAGATTGGAGTGAGATTTGATGAATTGTGATATTTGCAGACATGTGATAGAAAGATAATATGAAGTGACCTCGCATTTGTAGTTTCGTGGATTTACCTGTAAAC
>CATZVV010000255.1 GCA_958425285.1 uncultured Lachnoclostridium sp.
TCCTTCAAAATTAGTGCATATACTCATAACCTCCCCGGTTGCCTTCATCTGAGTTGTCAGAGTACGTTTTGCCTTAATAAATTTATCAAAAGGAAGACGTGGAATTTTTACTACACAATAATCCAGTGCCGGCTCAAAGCTTGCATATGTTTTCCCGGTAATTGCATTCGGAATTTCATCAAGTGTATAACCCAATGCAATCTTAGCTGCCACTTTTGCAATCGGATAACCGGTTGCTTTGGAAGCCAAAGCAGAAGAACGGCTTACACGCGGGTTTACCTCAATAACACAATATTCAAAAGTTTCCGGATGTAATGCATACTGGACATTACATCCACCGGTAATATTTAACTCAGTAATAATATTCAATGCAGAAGTGCGCAGCATCTGATATTCTTTATCTGCCAGTGTCTGGGAAGGTGCCACAACAATACTGTCACCGGTATGCACACCAACCGGATCAATATTCTCCATATTACATACCGTAATACAGTTACCGGCAGCATCTCTCATTACTTCATATTCAATTTCTTTCCAACCCGCAATACAACGCTCAATCAGACACTGTCCGACACGGCTCAGACGCAACCCATTTGAACAAATATCGATCAGTTCATCTTCATTATCAGCAATACCGCCACCGCTTCCCCCAAGAGTATACGCCGGACGTACAACAAGCGGATAACCGATTTGATTTGCAAATTCAATCGCACCTTCTACAGTTGTAACTACTTCACTTGCTGCACAAGGCTCACCGATTTTTTCCATCGTTGTCTTGAATTCTAAACGGTCTTCCGCTTTTTTAATCGTAAGAGAGGTTGTACCAATCAATCTTACATTATTTTCTTTTAAAAATCCGGATTCTTCCAGCTCCATTGCAATATTAAGTGCCGCCTGTCCTCCCAATGTAGGAAGGACACTATCCGGTTTTTCTTTCTGTATCAGCTGTTTTACAACACCCGGAGTTAAAGGTTCAATATAGACACGATCCGCAATATCCTTATCTGTCATAATGGTTGCTGGATTTGAATTAATCAGAACAACCTCTATTCCCTCTTCCTTGAGAGAACGACATGCCTGTGTCCCCGCATAATCAAACTCTGCAGCCTGCCCAATTACAATCGGACCGGAACCAATTACTAATACTTTTTTTATTCCTTCTATCTTTGGCATTACCCCTGTACCTCCATCATTTTAATAAATCGATCGAATAATACTTCGGAATCTTTTGGTCCTGCACATGCTTCCGGATGGAACTGTACAGTAAATATATTCTTGTTTATATACTTCAATCCTTCTACCGTACCATCATTGACATTAATAAATGCAACTTCAGCAATACCCTCCGGTATGGTGTCGGCTTTTACTACATAACCATGATTTTGAGAGGAAATATAAACTCTGCCTGTTTCTAAGTCTTTAACAGGATGATTGGCGCCACGATGTCCGTATTTCATCTTCTCAGTGTCCGCACCATTGGCAAGAGCCATTAATTGGTGTCCAAGACAGATGGCAAAAATCGGTGTATCTGATTCGTACAATTTTTTTATTTCAGCAATGACATCTGTACATTCTTTCGGATCTCCGGGACCATTCGTCAACATGATTCCGTCCGGTTTATCCGCCAGAATATCCTCTGCTTTTGTTCCGGCAGGATAGATTGTCACCTCACACCCACGTTTTAATAAGCATCTTGCAATGTTATATTTTGTACCTACATCCAGTATTGCTACTTTTTTATCTGGTGTAACAGCCTCTGTATCTAAATCCCCCGGCTTATATGAAACGATTTCTTTTGTTGTCACCTTTTCAACAACACTTTTTACAGAATATTCTTTGATCCTCTTTACCGCCTCGTCAATATCAATTGTCTCGTCGGTTGTAATCATGCCATTCATCGTTCCCTTTTCACGTAAAATTTTGGTGAGGGCTCTTGTATCGACTCCTTCAATTCCCGGAATATCTTCTTCCTCTAAAAAGTCCTGAATGCTCTGTTCATTTCTGAAATTACTAGCCAGTCTGGATAACTCACGAACAATAAATCCATCTGTATTTGACTTTTTTGATTCTTTATCCTTCCGGCATATCCCATAATTACCAATCAAAGGATAAGTCATTACGACTGCCTGTCCTGCATAACTGGGGTCAGTCAGCACTTCAAGGTACCCGGTCATCGATGTATTAAATACAATTTCACTAATAACCTCTCTGGTTCCTCCGATGCTCTTCCCTGTAAATACAGTGCCATCTTCCAGTATAAGATAAGCTTTCATGTTGTCCTCCTTTTCCCTTTTAAGGGTGTTTCTATATATCTAAATTTAACGCCAAAATCATTTCGGCGATTTCCACTAAATTATTTCCGCTATCCATACTCATCTTCTGTATGTATCGGTGTGCTTCCTGCTCGCTCATACAATTTCGTTCCGTTAACAATGCTTTGGCATCCTGAATGATTTTCGTTTCCTTGTCAGAGCGCCGTTTAGGAACAGACAATTTTCTGCGTTTCTGCTCCCTGTAGAAGTTCATTGCCATCATTTCTACTGTGTCAATCAACTCATGAGCGCGAATCGGCATACTAAGACAAACAATGTCCGCAATGGCACACTCCTGCAATTTAGCTGGTGAAGCAACTAACAGCATAGAAAACTCTCTCGGCAAATAACCATATAATTCACTATAGTGCATATCGGTCAGACGAAATCCACAAATAACAACACCGCCGTCTAACTCGTTCGCAGCACTGATGACCTGTGATGCACTATTACATGCAAGTATATCATCATATCCGCTCCGTTTCAAAACATTTTTTAAATTTTTTGCATCTTCTAGCTTTGGAAATGCTACGATTGCACTAAACACACACTCACACCTCCTTATTTTCCCAAACAAAAGATGCACTAAATACGGTCTAAGTATTTATCCACTTCCCAAGCTGTTACCTGCATGCAAAAATCATTCCACTCCTCTTTTTTCCCATTAATAAATGTTTTTGAAATTTGTTTTCCAAAAACACTCTGTAAAAAACTATCCTTTTCAAATTCATTAACAGCTTCTAATAAAGTCCGCGGAAGCACTTCAAATTTCATAGGGGCTTCTTCTACCTCATCCTCACTAACCGGCGGCTGCATTTTATTTTTAATGCCTTCCAAGCCTGCTCTTAAACATGCGGCTAATACCAAATACGGATTACATGCCCCATCCGGGCTGCGCAGCACTACTCTTGCACCTAGTCTTCCAGCTTTTGTTAAACGAATT
>CATZVV010000256.1 GCA_958425285.1 uncultured Lachnoclostridium sp.
GCTGACAAAGTAATGTCTTGCACTACGGACAGAACCGATTGCCTCTACCTTGGACGGGTCTTGGTAAACAGCCATCATACGTGTGATACCACCCTCTGCCAGAGCTTCATACATAATATCTGCTTTTGAAGTACCTTTCTGATTCAAACTTGCATACTCAATATTATTAATCATAATAGCAAACGGTCTCTTATTAGCCTTTTTCTTAGAAATCCATTCACCGGTCAGATTGCTCTGCACCTTTCCTTCATGCGGATCAACCGTTGGTTCGGGTGTCGCAGTATTACTAATTGCTGCCTGGGTAACAACTGGTTGAGACTGTTTTGCAGGCTCACCACTCTTTTTCCCCAATACCATCATGGAAACGACTATAACAACCGCTATTACAACAACCGCAACTGGTATAATAATCTTTGCTTTTTTCTTCATGTCCATTTTTTAACAATCTCCTATCTACTATTTTCTTTCAATCTGACACCTCTGTAAAATGCTTTTCTGCTCCTTCTCCATTCTGACTCGCTCATCATTCTCCATATGATCAAAACCAAATAAATGCAAAAGACTGTGTACAACAAGAAAAGCAAATTCCCGGTATTCACTATGTCCATACTCCTGAGCTTGTTCCTTTATAATTTGGGAACACAGAACAATATCTCCCAATACAAGTTCCCCCGTTTCCGGAGAAATACTAACTGACGATTCTACTGCCTTTCCACACCAAACCCCCGGTTCGTCAAAATTTACCATAGGAAAACTCAATACATCTGTAGGACGGTCAATTTGTCGGAATTCCATATTCATATCACGAATCCTTCCTTTATCAACTAAAATAAGGCTGACCTCCACTTCATATGGACACTCATATACTTCGCATATAGTACGAATCAAATTTCCAACCAGTTCCTGCACTCCAAACTCAAACTCATCATCTGTTTCATTCTCATAATATAATGTCATATTTTACCTTTCCCCCTCGGCAACCTGACGTTCCTTCCTGCAGCACCTTTACCTCTCCGCTCATTTTTAAAGTTTTCTTTTGCCTCATACTTCTCATAGGCATGTACAATTTTTTGAACAAGCGGATGCCTCACAACATCTTTATTGGTTAACTGGGCAAAAGCAATATCCTCTACATCCTTTAACACTCGAGAAGCCTGCTCTAAACCGGACTGTGTATGAAATGGCAAATCCTTCTGCGTCAAATCTCCGGTTATTACAACTTTCGATCCAAACCCAATACGAGTTAAAAACATTATCATCTGTGCAGGCGTGGTGTTCTGCGCCTCATCTAGAATAATAAAAGCATTATCCAATGTACGGCCTCGCATATAAGCAAGAGGTGCCACTTCAATCAATCCCTTTTCCATATTTTTCAGAAAACTTTCTGCCCCCATAATCTGATATAATGCATCATATAATGGTCGGAGATAAGGATCAACTTTACTCTGCAAATCCCCGGGAAGAAAACCAAGGTTTTCTCCCGCTTCAATAGCTGGCCGCGTCAAAATAATCTTATTAACCTGATCGTCCTTAAATGCCTTAATTGCCATCGCCATTGCCAGATACGTCTTACCGGTTCCTGCAGGACCAATTCCAAAAACCATCATTTTTTCCCGAATACAGTCAACATATTTCTTTTGACCCAGTGTTTTAGGCTTGATTGGCTTTCCCTGCAAGGTATTACAAATCAAATCCTTATCAAGAATTGTAACTGCACCCTCTTGCCCGGTTTTTGACAAATCCAAAACATAATTTACATTCTGCTCGGTAATCTCATTTCCACGTTTTGATAACTCAATCAATTCCGTAAAGGTACGAACTGCACGATTACAATTTTTCTCTTCACCACAGATTATAATAGAACCATTTCGAACAACTACTTCTACATTTAAATTTTTTTCAATTTTCTTTAGATGTATATCCAAACCACCAAATACATTTTTCTCGTGTTCAACAGAAATTTCAAGAATCCTCTCTGTTCTCTGCATCCTGATTATTCACACTCCATTCCTCTGCTGAGATAACAGCAGTACTACGCTGCGGCACCCGGCATGTTACCATTCCCTTCAGCTCATAGCCGCTGCCCTTTTGCACAAAATCTACTGACTCACTCTCAACCTTACATCCCTCTTCCAGCAATCCAGCTACATATTCCCGAAAGGCCTTCCGGCATATATTTTCTGCCTCCTGTTTCGTATAGCTTGCCTTTTCAAAATAATAGGGAAAGTAGGTTGATTGTATAATTCGAACAGGTTCTTCCATGCATACTTTATTTATTATATCATATTTAAATGATTTATCAAAACTTTTTATTGGATTTTTCAAAAGAATATTCTTATCACCAAACCAGAATCGGTAAATACAAATTCTTTCATCCTGAAATACCTTTTTATTATAGTTTTTCTTCAATTTATTTTCGTAACTCAAATTTGCCTTGATAATAACACTCCCCGAAGCAGCAACCGGGATCTGACTTATGACCTCTTTTGAATCATTTTTTACATCAACCAGCCCACTAATCAGTACATCTCCCTTTTTTACCACATCACCTTTTCTTACAATAGGGGTACCCGACTGGGTAACTGCTGATTCTACAACGCCATCTACATTAGCAATCAAATGTACCGCTTGTTCTTCTTCCTGAACCGAAATTGTCTTTTTCCCTTCTTTCACTTTTATTTGTAATCTGCTTCCGACTTCCTCTGCAGAAATCCAGCTCAAATTATCATAGCTTTTCCGTAAATAGGTTTCGATTTTATCACAATTCAAATCTTTCCTTTTCATCCCGGGCCTTACATCAATTTCAAGCAGAGTTTTCAGTAAACGTTCTTTTGTATATTCCTGTTGTCCACTGATTTCAATTGTCCAGACATAGCCTGACAAACCATAAAGAGCCCCCAAAAAGAAAATAAGTGCTATTACAAGCGTAAGGTTTCTTCTTAACTTTTTGCCGCATACAGGCGCCCCGTTTTTATTTTCAATATGAGGCACCACACCTGCCTTTTTTGCCAACGGAATCAATTTTTTGAAGTCACCCGAGGCAATAGAAAAATGAAAAATCTGCTCCGACTCATAAATATCCCACAAAAGAATTCTGTGATGCCGGCACAAATTCATAAAGCGTTCTTTTGAGCCTGTTTTCATTGAACAGTTCAAATATCCGGACAGCCATTTCAGAATAATCACTTCCCTATTATGTATACAATTCATATGATAAGAGTTGTAACCTCCCTTTTAAGTTACATTAAAATGCTG
>CATZVV010000257.1 GCA_958425285.1 uncultured Lachnoclostridium sp.
TTATCAAGGGCGTGCCGATTGGATCTGTAAATGGTCCTGTCGGACTGTCACCAACAGCCACACCGATTACAGTGTCTCCGGTAGTATCCTGAAGAGGAACATAATAGTAAAATTTTCCATCCCGTTCAATACACTGACCTGCCCATGCGGAGTTTTCCTTTGCCCAACTGAAATTCTTATATGACATTACTGTTCCATGATCCGTCCAGTTCACCATATCTGTTGTCGAATAACATTTCCAGTCATTCATTGTATAATATGTACTATCGTCCTCATCATGTGAAGTATATACATACATCCGCCCATCATATACCATTGGTGCCGGGTCTGCCGTATACACATTTTGTGCAATTGGATTATCTGCAAATGACACGCTTGGCAAAAATAATATTGCCAGACAAACTGTCATAGCAGAACCAACTATTTTTATAAAATTCTTTCCTTTTTGTTTCATCATCTTAACCTCCATTGAACAAGTATATATATTTCTATTAACCCACGCATCAAACTTTTCCCTTCTCATTGTTTAACCTCCTAAAAGATGAGGATTTAAGCGCCAAGAGTTAATAACCTTCTTCTCATCTAATGCCTATTTGACAATCACCTGAGCATTTACCCTACTCAAGCTTTCTACAACATCTTTTTCCTCTACCAAATCCAGAACAGGGAGACCGTCGACATCAAAATGCACCCTCCTTATTCCGCTGCTTCTCACTCCTTTAATCCCCGGTCTGGCATGATATGTATTCCAAATATCCCCATACTCGTCTTTTACATAAGCATTGTGACCGGTTCCAAACTCATTTTTTACACTTCTGGATGTCAAAATTGGATAATTTCCCTTTTTCCAATTTTCCCGAACCAGTAATTCTTTCCCCCTTTCAATTGTAAGTAATCCAACAACATAGGAAGTATCTACTGCTGCACTTGAAAAAGTTAAAATAAGGCGGTTCTCCTGTGGTAATGCAAACGGACCTTCATCAACAAAGGTATGGTTATTTGCCCATCCATAATCCGGTTTTGAAAGAACCACCGGTTCGGAAAGCAATTCCCATGGCTTTTCTGGATTCAATTTTGCAATATAGAGCCAGGCTCCTAAGTCTTTTGGCAGAAATTGACGCTGCGACCATACAACATAATAATCCCCTTCCCAGAAAAAGCATGTCATATCTAAAGTAATTGTCTGTCCTGCCTCACATAGTTCATTCCCATCTGCACGAACAATTCGTTTCGGTTCTGACCAATCCGCTTTGCAAGCCGGATTACCACCTTCCCGTAACTCCATTATATGTGATTCTTCATGAAAAAACTCTCCTGAAGTAAGTGCCAGAAAAATATATAACTTACCATTAATCTCATGAAACTCCGGTGCCCATAAAAGATTTCCCACCTGCTCATATGTATCAGAATCTAAGATTAATTGCTCCTGCGCCTCTACCAGTCCGGAAATAGAATTCGCTTCCCTGACATATAATGTATGATTCTGGTCAGCATCATTCGTCGCAATAAAATAGTATCTTCCATTCCAATAGGTGATACATGGATCCGCACGATTAAAGGCAACCGGAAATTCAAAATGATCCTGATGAAGTTTACCGTTTACCTCATAAGTTCCAGACTGACTCCAATCAATTTGAGACAAATCCCAATCTACACGTTTTAGTGCTACTGTTCCATCACTATATACTGCCTTTGCCCTCACTGCCTCTAATTCTTCTTGAGAATGGGCCTCTATTTTACTATCCGCTACTGTTTTCACATGATAAGGTACTGTTAGTTTTTGAACTAACCTTCTCGCCGTTTTGTCCGGAATATCAATTATGTTTCTGGGAACTGCGCCTTCGATTTCTGTAGAAATTTCCGTACAACTCATACTCTTCGTGGTTGCCGATGAAAGCACCTTATTGTATGGCTTTAATGTTTCTATTTCTGTTTCAAACCACTCATTCGCTGTATTGCACCAGCTAATTTTATAATTACCTTTTTCCATGATGTACTCACAAGTTACCTCTGAAATCACCTCATTGGATAAACGGACCAGTCCTTTTTCCTCGTATTCTAATAGGTCAATACTTGTAAAGAGAATCACACTTCCAATACTTTCAGTATCTTCTTCACCATCTCCACTAACCCTAACAGCAATCACTCCAAAACTTCCATCTTTTGCAGCAAATAGGTAAGGGTTTCTAAGGCTCTTTGGATTAAGCGAGCCATCCTCATTTTCCGTTGCTTTGGCAAACAGTACGCCTGAATTATGATTTAATGATTGGAATATTCCATTTTCCTCAATTGCTAAATGCATACTATATGCTAATTTCGGATCATAATAGTACTCATCAATTGGTTGTCTTGTATAACATAATAATCGTTTCATTCCTGCCTCCACTCTTGTTTTATCAAAAAAGGTATGTTATAATTTGATTCATTCTTATTATATAATTTGCTAACATACGAATCAATGACGGATACATACAAATTATTTGACCGATTCACATATTTTAAAAAAGGAGAAGGGTATGCTCAAAACAATCTATGTTGGATATCAGGTTTCACATCCAAAGGACTTTTCTTATCACCGTGACGGAACCTTGGATGACTGGCTCATCATACACACACTGACACCAGCAGAATTTTTTCTCTCAGGAGGCTGGATGGCATACCCTGAAAATCAGATTCTTATTTTCCCGCCACACTCGAAAGCAGACTACCGTGCCTGCAGTGATTCATACCAGAATAACTGGATGTCTTTCCTTACCAATGAAAAATTTATTGTACACTCTACACTTCCGCTTAACATTCCGATTCAAATTTCATGCCCGGAAACCTTTCATTCTTTATTTCAGATGATTGCAATTGAAAATTTTTTTGATTACCAGTATAAAGAGCAATCCATCAACCACTTATTTCACCTTTTTTTTGACAAATTGTCAGAAGCCTGCAACTGTAGTTCCCCCACCTTGCCAAAACAAGATTTGCTTACCTTAAATTTTGAAATACAGAGTAATCCAGGCTTTCCATGGAATGTACCATATATGGCAAAACGACTGAATATCAGCACCGGTTACTTACAAGTGCTATACCGTGAAACATTCGGTATTTCCTGTATGGAAGATGTTTTTCATAAAAGAATCGAATTGGCAAAAGAATATCTTGCTCACAGTCACTATACCGTTGCACAAATTGCAGATATATGCGGTTATCAGAGTTTGGAACACTTCTGCAGACAGTTCCGGCGCCTGAC
>CATZVV010000258.1 GCA_958425285.1 uncultured Lachnoclostridium sp.
AATTACCCGGTATTCCAAAAGTGCAGTAGGATTTTGCCAGAACTTCTTTGTTCCAAACTGAATTTCACGCATCCGCATAGCGTCCGTAATAGCTGCCGATTCTTCCCCTAATGTTGGAATAAAACGAAAAACAACAGTAATCGGAATGATGAACGCCTCCGGAACATGCCATTTCTCCATAGCAGCCACAAATTCATCGGTGGATGTAGATTCAATAATGTAATAGCCCAACATAAAAATCGGGAATAAACGAATCACCATTGCAACTAGCAGCACAGAAACCATGTTCAGGATTGCCGGCAATACATACATCCCCTGCGTCAGCTTTGCTACAATTGCCAAAGCGAACAGCCCTCCATAAATGAGAGCCGTCCGCATTTGGCGATTAATCAATAGCAAGGTCAACGGGATTATCGCCACCGCAGCATCCATCGCAAGATTCTCATATACAAAGAACATCAACATTGTAACAAACGCCATAAATAAGACTTTTGTACGCGGATCAAGATAAAAGCCTTTCTTTTTGGGTGGTTGATAAGCCTCGTACCGTTCCATTAGACAATACCTGCCCTTTCAAAATGTTTTTTCAACATCTTACGTCCAAGCAATGCTCCTAACAGAGAGCCAATGAATATAATTGCTATTGCGGCAATTCCCATCCATGAAGGCATATAATGGGCTAACTCGCTTGCATACTGTTCCCCCATAGATGCCTCTACCTGTGCCATATATGTATCTGCCATCACCCACATTGGAGCCTGACAACCGATCATACCGCAGGAGAACAACCAATAACCAATCACATCCACTTTAAAGTTCTTATATTTTCCCGCCTTTAATACCAAATCAGCAATCAGTCCAAATACAACGTAACCTACTATTGCTGTCCATGTATATCCCATAAAGAACCAAAAAACGCCACAAATCACAGACATAATTGTAACCATACCAAATTTCTCAGTCTTTGTCAGAAACAACATAAATGGGATTCCAGAAATCAGCGGAATCAATACATACAAGAACGGATAAAGCACCGGAATTGCATTGAGCATACCTACAACGAAAAAGAATACGATGTAGATAGCGGTATAAATACCGACATTGATAAGGTCTTTCGCTTTGAGCTTTTTATTTGTTTCCATTTTAGAGAACCCTCCTTAAAATTTGTTGTTTATCTATTTGACTGCTGCAAAACAGTACAAATCCTGTTTAGTTGCCGGCATTCAGCTTCCAGCCGATTGTCTCCTTGCGCCCAAGTACAAAATCAGCATAAATGCCCTGCTGTTTAATCAAATCGTCATGTTTACCCTGCTGCACGATTTTTCCGTTATCCACCACCAGTATCTGGTCTGCATTCCGCACAGTTTTCAGCCTGTGTGCAATCATAATGATTGTTTTATCCTTTGTCAGTTCCTCAATGGCTTTCTGCAGGCGATCCTCGTTCTCAGGGTCTACATTTGCAGTTGCTTCATCTAAAATAACGATAGGTGCATCTTTTAACATAGCCCTTGCAATGCTGAGCCTTTGCTTTTCACCTCCGGAAAGAGAAGCTCCGCCCTCACCGATAACCGTATTGTAACCGTCAGGAAGCGCCTCGATAAAATCATCACAGCAGGCTCTTTTTGCTGCCGCAACAACTTCGGCATGGGTAGCCTCCGGTCTGCCAAACTTAATGTTATTTTCAATCGTATCTGCAAAAAGATAGACATTCTGGAACACCATGCTAATCTGCTCCATCAGGGATTCCAGCGTGTAATCCCTCACATCTTTTCCGCCAATTTTAACCGAGCCGCTATTTACATCCCAAAACCGGGCAATCAGGTTACAAAGCGTTGTTTTGCCGGAACCAGAGGGACCGATCACTGCGGTAGTGGTTTTGTCTGGAATCTGCAAGTTGATTCCATGAAGAATTTCTTTGCTTTCATAGGAGAAATGCACATCATCAAATACAATGTCATGTTTCTTCACAGCAAGTGCTTTGCCGCTTTCGTCCATCTGCTCCATGTCCTCTGTCTGTAATGTTCTTTCGATGCTACTGTCTGCCAGACGCAGCATGGAAATACCCATTCCGAACAGCTTGATCTGCCCAAACACCAGAAATGACATAATAATCACCATCAAAGTATTAACTAATGTCATTGTTCCATTTATCCAGAACACAACCGCTGCCAGCATCATGCCGATACCCGCAATCTGCAATACAAGCTCCTGAAAAATCGTGTAAGGCGTCATAAGCTGCTCCATACCAAGATTGCTTTTCCGGTTATATTCCAGCGCATCCTGAAGATTTTTATCGCCCCGCCCACTCAGGTTAAAAGACTTGATAACGCCCATTCCCTGCACATATTCCAGAACAGTTTCAACAAGAGCCGTTTGAGATTTTTGCGAGTTAGACGCAATGACAGCAGATTTTTTCTCCATAGAAGATACAACCAGCAGATACACGATGATTCCTGCTGCGGCAATCAGCCCGATCCTCCAGTCAAAAATTAAAATCATTATAGTAAACACAACCGTTCCTATAACGCCGCCTAAAATATTTACCAATGTCATAGGAACCAGATTTTCAATATTGCCAAGTACCGTTGTACATACTCCAGTTACCTCGCCCAAACTGTTCTCGTTAAAAAATCCCATAGGCACACTTTTTAGGCGGTTCCCAATAGAAACCCTCCGGTTAGCTGCCATGAAATAGCCGGCGTGTGTCTGCTGTAATTTTGAGAAACGGCTGGTAACTGCATTTCCAATAATTCTGACGACCATAAAGGCAAGGGAAATCCAGACAGTTTTCATATCCTTATCTCCGTTTGTCAGTGCCATTACCACAAAGTAAATTGCACCAATCTCAAACATATGGAAAACAGCGTTCAGAAAACTTACCGCCACGGATTTATTGATATTGCCTCTTTCCTCACCGGAAAACTCCCATATTTTTTTGAATGTACCAATCATGCCACGTCACCGTCCTTTGCTCCAATATGCGCCTGCCACATGGATTCATACAACGGGCAGCTTTCCCTAAGTTCCTCATGCCTGCCGCTCGCCATTATTCTGCCATCCTTAACTACCACAATTTTATCTGCGTCCTTAATGGTTGACAGCCTGTGTGCAATAACAATTACCGTTTTTCCTTTTACAAGTTTTGCAATGGCTTCCTGTATGACCGCTTCATTTTCCGGGTCTATGTATGCCGTGGCTTCATCCAGAATGACTATCGGAGCATCTTTCAGC
>CATZVV010000259.1 GCA_958425285.1 uncultured Lachnoclostridium sp.
TAGGCGTGTTCGGGACTTTCACCCGTTAGAGCGCGCCCATGGCGCGCAAACGATAGAAAAAGGAGTCGGCAACAGCCGATTCCTTCTTCTGATGGAAATTCTATTCTTCCTACATTTCCTGAATATATTTTTCATATCCAACCTTGTTCAGTTTCTCAGCCTTTTCCATAACTCCAGATTTCATTTCCATCGAATAATCCTTTAGCTTCATACGCAGGCTTTTATCTCCTACAGAAAGGATTTTTGCAGCCAGAATCCCGGCATTAGCTGCTCCATCGATTGCTACCGTAGCAACCGGAATACCGGATGGCATTTGTACAATGGAATAGAGCGAATCTACGCCACCAAGGGATTTTGTATGAATCGGAATACCAATCACAGGAAGCGAAAATAATGCCGCACACATCCCCGGCAAATGAGCTGCCCCTCCGGCTCCGGCAATAATGACCTCAATTCCTCTTTCCTCTGCCTTTGTTGCATAATCGACAAATACATCCGGCATTCTGTGCGCAGAAATAATTGTCATTTCATACTCAATTCCAAACTTTTCTAACATCCCGGCTG
The DNA here is from genome assembly GCA_958425285.1 of uncultured Lachnoclostridium sp. Classification (GTDB taxonomy): domain Bacteria; phylum Bacillota; class Clostridia; order Lachnospirales; family Lachnospiraceae; genus UBA933. The sequence continues at coordinate 565 of CATZVV010000259.1, forward strand.
CTTTTTGCATCACCGGCAAATCCGAATCACTTCCCATTAAGATTCCTACTCTTGCTGCCATAAAATTATCCTCCTTCAATTAATTCTGTAATAACTTATTTAAAATTTCTGTCCCAGGAAGAACAAAATATCCGTCCTGAATCAGTGGTATTTCATTTCCATCTATGGTATGAACGACAATATCTCCCAGCTCACCATAAGAAACTGTAATATCAGTATGACAATTAAAATATGCCTTTTCTATATCTGTCTTTCTCAAAATAGAACACTCATTATCTTTTGCTATGACCTCTTTTCCATCCGGATTCCGAACAACAACGTCCTCACTCATCGAATAACAGGTATCTCCGACCGCAAAATGAGGGCCTGTCTTTTCCGCAATCAAAATAGGAAGCTTATCCTGAATGTTAAAATCCTGTCCCATACGGTATGCCGTCGTATTTGTTCCAATTGCAAATTCTCCCATTGGTAGCGTATCACGATTATGCATAATGTTTTCCTTGATGTACTTTCGGTTATCTGATTCAGTTTCGTAATTACTACAACTGTAGTCTGAAATCATACCGTCAGTAAATTCAATCTTCAAATGTTCATACTTCAATTCGTTTAAATATACCTGCTTGACATGCAAAAGCCCTTCTGTCCCCTTTAAAACTGGTGAAGTAAAAACTTCACCTAATGGAATGTTAACATCTGCCAGACAATTTTCAAAATTTGTCTGTTTCTCTGGGTCTACTAACTTATGCAATTTCACTCTCAAATTAGTGCAATTTCCATTCCGCCCGGTAACTGTTACATACTCCCCTTTATCCAGGGCTTGTATTAACTGTTCCTGAATCTCTTTATACAAACTAAGACTAAGTGTATTAACTTCTACTGTCCGATTAAAAATTTCCCCAAAATCTTTTCCTATCTCAGGAATTGGGTATGAAATAATGGTAAAGCTATACTTATCTCCTGGAATAAATTCATTACGAATAAGCATGCTGTCCCGTCGAAATGCTATGGATAACAATTCTTGCTCCTTTGAATAAGAAGGACTTTCTTTCTTTTTCTCTGGCATAAATAATTGTTCTCCAAAGATTTCTATAACTGCCGGGCCTGCATAACCATATGCCAAGTCCCGTCTTCGCTCGTAACACCGCCTTGTCTCCTGAAGCTTCTGTTTCATCAAAGCTCGATTCAAGTATAAGCTGTCATCAAATCGATGATCATAAATATATTGTTTATTAGCCGGCGTAGAAGTTACTCCTTGCTGCCTGACATTACTTTTACAATAAATAATCGGCTCTAATCCCATCTCCTGAAACTGATGTATTGCCTGTCGAACCATCGGTTCAAATCCAATGCGGTAACGAATATCAACTGTCTTCTTTCTCGAAAGATCAATTCCGGCAGCTAAAAATCCATTCCGGTACCCTTCTGTATAAGTTCTCGCCATAGCGTCAAGTTGTTCTCTTGTCATACTCCGCAAATGTCTTGCCATAAAAATTTCATTTTCCGTTATAGGCTCTCCATATAAATAGAGATACCGTTCATCATCAAAATCACTCTCCATAACAAGATCTACAAAACAGCTTAACGAAGGATCTAAAAGTTCATCCATTGCTTCGCCGACTTCTACTTCACTGTAATCATGAATTTCATAATACAATAAACTTTTAAGAGCTCTTTCATCTAAAAGTTCCCTATATAGTTGTAAAAAAAGTTCCATTCTCCGCACAATAAGAGGAAGCCTTCCCTGATAGGCATAAGATATGGCATCTCGGAAATGGGTAAAAAAGTAACATAAATACGAACCGTCTTCTCTTCCAAAGTTCTGAACGGCAAACACTGGATTGGCATAACTTTTTGCATAGTTTTCCCGAATGGGAGAATAAAAAAACTCACAGTACCCTTCTAACTGCTCTAATGAGCATGTCTGTAAACGTTTTGTACTTACTTTCTCATAAATGTCTGCGATATTCTCAAAAAGTTGACCGCACTGTTTGAGATATTCCTTATATATCTGATTTGCATCATTGCCTTCTTTTAATTCTAAAATACGTTCCTTGGCAAGTTTATAACGTTCCTGTAAATTACTTTCTGTCTCTGTCATCTTGAATCGCTCTTTTCTTTCCTGGCTTACTAATATTGGGCTCAATATAATTCTGCATAGCAAAATTCCATAATTGCTTTGAACCATCTGCCGTAGATGAATTTCTTTTCAAAATCTGTGATATTGCAACGTCATGCTCTAACCATGCCTTTCCACCCGATGCATGATTTAACATCGTTGGCTGTACTTTGTCCAGTGCAAGAGCAAATTTTGCTTCCGGCGTCGATGCTTCTTCAAACTCATCCCACAAACTACGAAAATACTCTGCCTGGTCCTTCGGCAGAAGATGAAAGAGACGTTCTGCTGCAACAAGCTCTCTGTCTCGTTTCGTTGCATTTCCCACTTCATCGTAAGCGTATGTATCTCCGGCATCTATTTCAATAATATCATGAATAAGCACCATTGTCATAACCTTTAATACATCCACCTGTTCATTGGCATATTCAGACAAAACAGCTACCATTAGTGCCAAATGATAAGAATGCTCCGCATCATTTTCTTTTCTCTTTCCATGATGAAGATATGTCTGTCTCCCAACATCCTTTAATTTATCAATTTCA
>CATZVV010000260.1 GCA_958425285.1 uncultured Lachnoclostridium sp.
TCAACACAAAAAAGCAGCCTCCATGCAAACGGTACAGAGAAAAAGCCACTATCATCAACTTCAAAATACCCCCACTTGCGAGCAAGCTCTTTGATTATCAAGGATGCTCTTTCTACAGAAATAGTCGTTGAAGATCCGCTACTGTTGACATACGCCTCTATTTCCTCAAGCAGACGTATGATCTTTCCATCTTGATAAAGTTGCATTATACCTTCACTTAAATCTGTCTCATCCGATTCATAAATCAGCCGCTTAATCATGGCTGTAGAAATAGCGTCAGTTTCAAGAACCAGCGCAAAATACCTGTCAAAACATTCAGGAACTGCAATCTTATTGTTTATCAAATAATCTCTACGTGCATAATCTCTTCCAATACCATATGATATACCAACAGCCGTTTTTATCCTTGGAAACAGAATGCCAAGTATATTATTTACAGCTTCCAAATTTGTAACAATCCCTTTATTGGAAAGCAGTGAAGAAACTATTTTTTTTGTTTTTTCTTCCTCTTCCTTTTGCTGCTCGTATGAGTAGCTATAACTTGTCCCACATAATATATCTTTATAATTAGGTAATTTGGAATAGACAGATGGTTCAAATACTTGCAAACAAGTAAGTCCAAGCACATCAACCGGGTCTGTCTCATCTTTCAAAAGCTCATACCTCAATAAAAAAACATTTGTAAAGCGGATCACATCTCTAATGGACTTAATATATTTTTTTAACCCAAATTGAAAGAGTTCTGCCCACGTTGTCTTATCCCATCGTTCTTCCCGAATATCTCCGAGAACAGCATTAAGTTTAGAAAAGAAAGCATTATGGATATTTTCCATACTTGGAGCAGGAATTTCAAAAGGTACCTGAATAACTTTTTCCAGGTATTCCTTACCATCTCCATGTTGTATTTTACCAAGTGCCCGGACCACAACATCATAATCAAAAGCTAAGATGTAAATAGTATTGGGAAAATCCCCCAATGCTTTAACAAGCTGAAATACCGCAATGATTTCTTCTTCAGAAAGCCGATCAATATCATCTATAGAAACAATAATTTTTAACTTCTCTTCCATCAGCTTGTTGATGATCTGGTCTTTGCTTTTTTGCAAATTTCCAGTTTCTTGTCCAACTCGTTTTTCTGCCCTTTTAGCCAAAGTTTTACCAACCGCAGCAAGAATATTACCTGCACCAGGAACAAGACTTGCCATCTCAAATATGTCTGCATATTGGTCAATTAATTCCCAAGCCTGCTCTGCTGTTGGTCGCTTCAACTTTATTGAATTAGCCATTTGTTTGAAGAACTGAGTAATGAGTTGTTGGGGATCAGAACATAACCATGGGTTAAATCTCAGAATTATGGCATTGTTATCAATATCTTCTATGTTTTCAAGTATCATATTTAGCAGGGAAGTTTTCCCGCTTCCCCATTCTCCATATAGGCCAATAGAAAATGAAGATGAACGAGAGTACTGAGATAATGTCTTCGCAAGACTTCTTGCGAATGATCCTCTATTTAAGATATCTTCTGTAGATTTGGTAATCGGCAAATCTGGACTAATCATTTTACTGCCTCCACTCACAAGGAATCTTCTTGCAACTCATAAATTTTACTTACTATATCTGACTTAGTTCCCTCTAACAGTATCCAATTCAATAAAGTTTGTTTTGCAGTTGATTTATCCACTGCTGTTCTTTTTACCTGTATAGCACTTATTCCACTTGGGGATACGAACAAACTCCTGAATTTATCTTCGTTTTCATCAATATTCTCTGGAACCAATTTTCGGATAGTCACGTCCTCCAACGTCTCAAATCCGGCCTGCATACCCTCTTCTAAAATCAATGCATAACATACAAAGACTTTAATTTGATACGCAAATCCACCTAGACTATATATTCCACTTTTATCTGTCACAACTGGCATAAGTGTATCCAAGTATTATCACCTCACCCACAGTATTTTAGTTTATTATACCATTAAAAATGTAGGTTTACCACAAAATGCCAGCAAAACTCATTAGAACATATGTTCTTTGTAGTATATAACAATAATTTTATAACGTCAACTCATTTTTATTCGTTTATGTTAATACTAAATCCTAATTTCTATCTTAGTACCTTTATACAACCATCCATTCCCGCTTTTTACATAACCTGCTCCCCTCATTAGCTAGTCCGTATTGGGGAAAATATCTTGTTAATTTTGATATTTCTCTCCCATGATGTTGTCATGGCCCCCTCGAATAATAACAAATATTTGACAACATTCTGCTATAAAAACTCCCTTTCATTTACTGCTATCCACTCCGGTATATCAAACAAACTTATCTGCCCCTCAATGGTCTCTTCCTCCATCCACCACGAAAAAACATCCTCCGCTGTCTTCCACTTCGTCTTGCCTCCACCAGCATGGATAACGTCCAACATCTTCCCAAAGGATCTTATATATGCCCTCTGGTATGTTGGAAATAACCGAAACTCTGTCCAGCGGTTCTTTCCTGCCATAGGGCATCCTAAACATCCAACCCGGTAGAATCCCATATCATAAAGCGGATTAATCTCCAGGCGCTCGCTGCGTATATATTCCCACACATCCGAATCCCGCCAGTCCACAATCGGATTGCAGATTCTTTTCCCCTTTAACGTGCAACTCTCAAACAACATACGCTGCTCATCATTGTCATTATTCAGGATAATCTTCTTACTGGGATCCGAGACAAAGTTTTCAAAAACACCCCGGTTATTCTTCCGCTTCACACTCTCTGCCCATCTCACACCGGTGGTAATGAACCGGTCACGGCAGGAGTTTTCTTTACAAATTTGACAGCAATATCTCTGCAGTCTCGTTGGCGGAAACTTTTTCATGGGAATCAGCGACCACATGGTAACTCTCTGGCCCTTGTATATCGGATAATTCACACAGCAGGTAATCCCCTCCAGTTCTAACCTACGGAAAATATCTCTCACATAGTAAATGGTCTGAGGTGCATCTGCTGTTGTCAGGTTATGATGAATCTCAAATGGTATCCCGGCACGTCTCACAATTTCCCTACAGACCGCGCTGTCTTTTCCTCCACTGTCTGTTACAACCAAAGGGCGTCCATATAGTCGCAGGGACATTTCGGACGCCATCATCACTCTTTCTATCGCTTTCTGCTCTAAATCCATTCAAAAAAGAGTCAGATATCTTTTCCCGGCCGGAACTCTGCCTCCTTCTTTTTT
>CATZVV010000261.1 GCA_958425285.1 uncultured Lachnoclostridium sp.
GTCTAGAGTAAATATTTCTGCAACAACTAATCCTATGAATACGTTGCGAATAGCACGATCAGCGTTTAAAATGGCAGACAGAGGAAATATTGAGCATTTATTTGTTTATCAGCAAAAGAGAGAGGGGTTACGAAAGTTTGAGCAGAAAGGACATAGGATTTACTAAGGGGAGGGCAAGAAGTGATGCTATGTGAACAGGAATAAGGTACTGCATTGTTTTTGAGATTAAGAATTAAGGTCAAGGGAGGTGTTGGAATGGAATTAAAAGAATTTCAATCCATCCTTACAATTGGAGAAACCGTAGCGGTTGAATTCAAACGCTGCGGTAACGGAATAGAATCAGATACCTATGAAACGGTATGCTCTTTTTTGAATCGCTTTGGCGGAGACATTTTTATGGGAGTGCTGGATGATGGAACTGTAGTTGGCGTGCCGGAAAAAGCGGCTCCTGATATGGTGAAAAACTTTATCGCTGTAATCAGTAACCCAGCATTATTTTCCCCGACCATTTATTTGACTCCTGAAGTGATTAAGGATGAGAAGGGACATAGTATCATTCATGTACACATTCCGCCAAGCGCAGAAGTTCACAGTTATAAGAAGGTGGTTTATGACCGTGTGGATGATGCAGATGTAAAAGTGACAGCAACCAGTCAGATTGCAGCAATGTATATTCGTAAACAAAATATCTTTACGGAAAAGAAGATTTATCCTTTTGTTACGATGGCTGATTTGAGATTGGATCTTTTGCCAAGAATTCGTCAAATGGCACTGACCCATGCAGGGGGAAAGCATCCATGGGATCATATGGAAGATCAGGAACTTTTACAAAGTGCAGGCTTGTATGGCATGGATATCAGTACTGGAGAAAAAGGCTACAACCTTGCTGCAATTATGCTGTTGGGGAAAGACCATATTATCCTTAATGCCTGTCCTGCATATGAAACAGATGCTCTGGTCAGAAAGGTCAATGTAGACAGATACGACGACAGGGAAATCATTAGAACAAATTTGATTGAAAGCTTTGATCTTTTGATGGAATTTGCCAGAAAGCATCTTCTTGATAAATTTTTTCTGGAGAATGAGGTTAATGTCAGTTTAAGAAACATTTTAGCTCGGGAGATGATTAGTAATACTTTGATGCATAGAGAGTTTACAAGCACATATGCAGCAAAATTTGTGATTGAAAAAGATAGAATGTATGTGGAAAATGCCAGCCGTGCTTCTAAACAGGGTATCATTACCCCGGAAAATCTGGAGCCAAATCCGAAGAACCCGATTATTTCTTCATTTTTTAGAAATATTGGCAGGGCAGATCGACTTGGTTCCGGTGTAAGAAATCTTTACAAGTACAGTAAATACTATTCAGGGGCTGAGCCAACGTTTATGGAAGGCGATGTTTTTCGTATTATTGTGCCGCTGAATGATGCTTATTCATTTGACTTTGGTCAGAATGGTCGGTCAAACCAATCAAACCAATCAAACCAAACTGGATTGACGGAAGAGGAACAGAAACTTTTGAATTGGATAAAACTAAATCCTGATATGACTAATGCACTGATTGCTGAAAGTTTAGATTGGTCAGTGAGTAAGGTGAAATATTATGTTCAAAAATTAAAACGGGCGAACAAGATAAAAAGGGCTGGAACCAGTCGTAAAGGGTATTGGGAAGTTTTTGAGGAGGAAGATAACTAATGGATGCATTTAACTGACCAATTATGTGATTATTAGAATGGCAGCAACTGGATTTTCTCTGATGAAATCAGAATGGGCGGACGAGGGATGAAATATACGGAAATTGTAGGCTGAGAAACGTAAGTATGAAACCAAGATTAGAAAAAAGTATCGAACTTTATAACATCCTCCTTCGCCGGGCTATCTTGAGCCGTTTTGCGATGAGGTATCGAAAAATCTGAATACGGACTGGACGGCACAATGCCTGAACAGATATTTGTCGCATTATCAGAAGCTGAAGATGCTAAATACGGCAGGCAGTTCATAGCGGAAAATGGGAATAGACCATGCCTGCCACCATCTATGGCATCGAGAAATTCTTGGGTAGCAGCTTGATAAAGGGAATAGGGCAAAAGTTTGTGAAGAGGATTGTGCAGCAGTTTGGAACGGACACTATTGCTGTTATTGAAGATGACATAGGCCACCTTTTTGAGGTGGAAGGCATCAGGAAGAAGCGGGTACAGATGGTCCGGGAGAACTGAGAGGAGTTGGAGGAAGTTAAGGGATAATATTTCAAAATAAATTATAATAATTAATTTGGCATCTTGTGAAATAATCCTCTTTCTTATGGAAAAGTGAAGGGAATAGTATTATTCCCTATCTAATCTATAGAAAGGGGTTTTCATTTATGGGATTTGCGAGAAAAGATGTTGAAGCAACGAAGCGCTGCGAAAAGAAGTTTGTGAGATATCAGGAAGGCGCTGAAAAATACAGTCTTGGATTGACAAAATTCCAGGCATTAGCAAAAGAGGCTAAGGCGACATATAAAATTGATAAAGTTGTCTTAGTGAACTGTGAGATCTTTGAAAAGTATCTTGAAACATTTAGAGAATATTGATTATTTACAGTGCGAAAAAGGACTCGGATAAGATTGTTGCCTGTTGACATTTTGTCATACAAAAAGTATAATATGATTTATAGGAGGTATGAATGTAGCTATGACTAAGATGGGAAGACCAAAGTCTGAAAACACAAAGAAGAAAGTCTTGAGTATTCGTGTGTCTGACCAGTTATATTCTCAGCTGCTTGCATACGCCGAAAAACATAATATGACCACTACAGATGTTGTTTTACGTGGAGTGGAGGCTTTTATCTCTAAGCAGGAATAAATCAATGAGTCCTTCTTTCGTTTTGGGAGGAGGAAAACAACATGGCAAAGACAAGAAAAGATCTGCGGGGAAGGTCGTTAAGAAAAGGAGAGGTACAGAGAGCGTCGGATAAGCGGTATATGTATACTTATACGGATCCGCTTGGCAGACGAAAATTTATTTACGCAAATGATCTTACACAATTAAGAGAAAAGGAAGAAAATCTGTTAAAGGATCAGTTGGACGGTCTCGATATTTATGTATCAGGGAAAGCAACTTTGAATGAGACATTTGACCGTTATATCTCTACAAAATATAATTTGAGAGAGTCTACAAGAAGTTCCTATTTATATACCTATGATCATTATGTGAGGGATACTTTTGGACAGAA
>CATZVV010000262.1 GCA_958425285.1 uncultured Lachnoclostridium sp.
CCCGCTTTGCATATCTGTTGACCAATATGAATCTGAATGGAGCCTTTTAATACATATCCAAATTCTTCTCCCTCATGAGGGAGATCCGGATAGGTAGAACCTCCGCCTTCTAATGTGAGTAAGATAGGTTCCATCATATTTTTTTGTGCATTCGGAATAATCCATTCAATTGTATTTTTCAATTCGCTGTCTGTCTTTTCAAAGTAATCTTCTTTTTTAAATACTACCTGTTCCGGAGAAGAATTGGAGAAGAATTCTTCGGGAGTGGTACCAAGACACTGTAAAAGGTCAATAAGTGTTGCAATTGAGGGAGAGGTTAAATCACGTTCTAACTGAGAGATAAACCCCTTTGTGAGTTCAGAGCGGTCAGCCAATTCTTCCTGTGTCAGTCCTTTCTGTACACGTAATTCTTTAATTTTATGTCCAATATTCATATAATCGTTCCTCTCTTTATGAAACAATGAATTGTTAAACTTTAAGTTTAGCCATACTAAACTCACAAGAATAATTAAACATGCTGAGAAGTCATTTGTCAAGAGAAATTTATGTTAAAATTTTAAAGTATTGAATAATAAGAAGATGGCGGGTGAACGCAGTATTTTTTGATAAAAAAATTCCACAGTCGGAGATACCTTCTGTGGAATTTAAATAACGAAAAGATAAGTGCTGTTAAAAATTTTATAATAGAAGCTCTTTTAATTCATTGACTTCAAAGGTGTAATTGGTATTGCAGAAATGGCAATTCATTTCGATTGGGGCATTGTCATCAATCATTTCCTGCAAATCCTTCTTATTAATGCTTTGCAGACCCTTTGCCATTCGCTCTTTGGAGCAGTTGCAATGAAAACGGGTTGGAATAGTGTCTGTAATTTCTACATCATATCCATTGAAAATTTGCTGAATGATATCCTCCGGTGTCATTCCCTTGTCGAGGCAGGCTGTAACAGGAGGAAAGTTTTTTAATTGATTTTCCAGGAACTGAATAATTTCCTCGGTGGCAAATGGCATTAATTGAATGATATATCCTCCCGCGCATTTAACGGTATTGTTTTTGTTCATTCGTACACCTAAAGAAACAGAAGTCGGGATTTGCTCACTGGTTGCAAAATAATAGGTGAGATCTTCTGCAATTTCACCGGAAACAAGATGTGTTTGTCCACTGTAACATTGTGGGAGTCCGATGTCTTTTATGACGGTTAGAATACCTAAATCGACTGCCTTGCCTACATCTAATTTCCCAGATGGGCTTGGTGGTAGTAAAACGACGGGATTGTTTGCGTATCCTTTTACATTTCCGTAAGCATCTGCTGTAACGGTAAGTCCATTGATGGGGCCACTGCATTGTATTTGAAGAGTTACCAAATCGTTTTTATTTTTTCCCATAAAGCCCATCATAGCACCGGCGGTCAGAAGCCGTCCTAAGGCTGCTGTAACAACAGGACTTGTATTGTGTGCAGAGCGTGCATGTTCAACAATGTCTCGACTTGTAGCAGCAAAAAAACGTACCTGATTATTACATGCCATTCCACGGATAATTTGGTCAATCATTTAAATTCCTCCTTTTTCAAATTGTAACATTGATAAATTTTACAGTCAACGAATATATTTTATTAAGTGCTCATGGAGAAGAGTGAAAATGGAAATATATGTTGTGCAGAGTGGAGATAGTATAGACCGGATTGCGAGAAATTTTACTGTGGATGTGAATGAAATTATATGGATAAACCAGTTGATTTATCCATATGCCCTGGCGGTGGGGCAGGCGCTTCTAATTCCGACTGCGGGAAGAAATGAAAGAAGTCCATTGCTTGTGGGAGGTTATGCCTATCCATTTATTCAGGATAATATACTGGAAGAGACACTTGGATATTTATCTGAGTTATACATCTTTTCTTATGGCTTCACAATGGAGGGTGATTTGCTTCCGCCACAGATATCCGAAGATAGAATGCTTGCAAAGGCAGAACAGGTAGGGGTGGGTTCTGTATTGACTTTAACTCCGTTTGGTCTGGATGGAAAATTCAATAATCAGCTTATACACAGTCTTGTAACAGATTCAAACGTAAAGAACCATTTGATTCAGCAATTAATTCAAGTGATGCAGGAAAAAGGATATTCAGGAGTGGATGTAGATTTTGAATATATTTTAGCAGAAGATCGAGATTTATTTACAGGATTTGTTGCAGAATTGACAGAGATAATGAATGCCAGAGATTGGCGCGTATCCGTTGCATTGGCACCAAAAACGTCTGCTGCTCAAAAGGGACTTTTATATGAGGGAAAAGACTATGGGGGGCTTGGAAGTGTGGCAAACCAAGTGCTTCTTATGGCTTACGAGTGGGGATATACATATGGCCCCAATATGGCAGTGGCCCCAATAAATAAAGTGCGGGAGGTAGTAGAATATGCGGTGTCTGAAATTCCGGTAAATAAAATCAATCTGGGTATTCCAAACTACGGCTATGACTGGGCACTTCCTTATGAACGGGGAGTTACAAAGGCAAGAACAATCGGAAATATTGAAGCGGTTGAACTGGCTGTTCGTTACGGTGTGCCAATACGATTTGATGAAGTTGCTCAAAGTCCGTATTTTCGGTATATAGCAGAAGGTGTTGAGCATGAAGTATGGTTTGAGGATGTAAGGAGCATGAGGGCAACCTTTGATTTGGTGAGAGAATTTTCTTTGGAGGGGGTTGCTTATTGGCAGATTATGCGTTTGTTTCGGGCAAACTGGTATTTGTTGCAGAGCGAATTTGAAATCCTTTCTGTTGTATAGTTTTTATATTATTGATTGGGGTAACAAAAAGGGAAGCAGTGGAATGATATGTCTTTATCTACTACTTCCCATGTACTTAAAAAAGGTTAGTCCATACCCTCATGCTCGACATCATCGTCCTGCATAAATTCACGGCTTACGACCCGTTTCTCATCTCTTTGTTTTTCGACAAGTTCAGCAATAAGTTCCTTTGTATTTCGTGGGTTTTTAATATTTTTTATATCAAAATCACCTAATGTCTTATCGGCAGAACAGCAGTGAATTGTTCCTAAACCAAACATTTTCTGTCCCAGTGAGCGGGTTAGAGAAATGTCCATAATTCGATATAGACGGACTTCATCTTCTTTTGTTGATAACAATCCGGTTTGTATAAAGAGTCTGTCCTTCGTTAAAGAGTATTTCGTAAATGACAAAGGCAATCCGAAAATGGTT
>CATZVV010000263.1 GCA_958425285.1 uncultured Lachnoclostridium sp.
TGGTGAAATACGAGAATGATTTCCAGGTGTCACATAAATGTGTATCCCAGTAAAATGCTGTGCCAGTCCTTGAATCATCAATGCAATTAATTCGCTAACAGTTTTAAACTGCTCGATTAAATCCATGTTATTTTCTAATCGCATATTATTGTGGATAATACCGGATAGAATTTCTCCGATGACCAGATAGCAGTTCTCTGTATGATGTGTATTGCGAATAGAAATGATTTTATTTAGATAGCGATTCAAGCGTCTCCTTAATACCTCTTCATCGAAACGATTGAATCCATTGTCAATTTTAATTCCGGTATGGATATCAGTAAGATGGGCTAATAGATCACAATCTGTACGGATTATCTGTAGTTCTTTATCCAGAGTAAGAGATTCTGTTTCTTCTGATATCACACGACCAACCAAATCGAGAAAACTTTCCCTGCGGGCCTGTTCCCGGATCAGTCTTCGATACTCATTCCGCTCATCTCGGACTTTAACTTTTTCTTTTTCTAATTCCCGGCGTTCTCTTTTAATTTCTTCCAATTCTGCCTGCAAATCAGGAGCTTTGGTATGGTATGCATCCAGCATCGCATCAAACGATTGACGCTTTTTCCGGTAAGCGCTTTCTGAATAGTGTTTCTCTAATAATTCATTTAAAATATCGGCTACTTTCTGCCATGATCCGATCAGTTCTTTGTCACCGGTGACACGATAGATCAGTTCATCGTCAGTTTCACCTTCATATCTTTGATACTGATAACTAATAGAAGAACACCCCTATCTTACTCATCCGCAGGAACTTCATCATCCTGCTTGATCGTGATAGACACGCCGTCTACTTGATCCCAGTCTTCTAAAATCTTACGAATATTATAGGTTCTGGTTTCGTCCTTCGTGTACTCAGTTACAGTTCCATCTTCTAAACCAATAGTTGCATTTTTTAATGAAATACTTTTTGTTCTCTTCAATTTTCATTATCCTTTCTTTGATTTATTCTTCATATTCTTGATATTCATCCTCTGATTCCAGCATCTGGAATCCAATCGCAGATACAGATCCAGTTTCTTCGCTACCGTAGATATCTTGTAGTTCTTTATTCCCTTTTGCAATATGTCTGCTCGGAATTATTTTCAACCATTCCATCCAAGATGCGATGACTGTTACTAATTCATCTACTAATGGCAGTACGCTGGCAAACAGTACACCGAAGATAAATAAAAGAATTGTTTTATGTTCCTTCATACGAACATACCTCACAACGAAATTTTTGTGCCATAATTCACAGCAACAACTTTAGTAGTTTTTAATTTTGTCCTTATTTCTTCCTGCAAATCTTCTTTAAATTCCAATCGGGCAGTCTTATCTGAATGGACTAGATAGATTTTTTCACAGTTAATAGAAGAGTAGTAGTTGAGCAAATCCTTTCGTTGCATATGTGAACTGAAGCTATGCAGATCAATGATCTGACATTTATTCTTGATCGATTTCCCATTAATAGAAATCGTTTTTTGATTTTGGTTATTCTTGATTTTGCCCGCAAGCGTATCCCCGCCGGCATATCCGACAAATAAGATGGTATCTTCTTCACGAGGAAGAATGCTTTGTGTCCATTTGATGCTACGGCCTGCGGTCAACATTCCTGATGAACTTAGGATTACTTTAGCTCTTGGATCAGAAACGGCAGCTTTACTTTCTTCTGGGGAAATAATGCGTTGTATATTTTTCCACTGCATCATTTCATCAAACTTGACCTTCGCTTCGCCTTCAAGGATTTCGCCGTAGCAATCCAAGAGTCGATTCGCCAGAGGACTATCAACCAATATAGGGATTGAAAAATTCGGATCATTTCCCCATATTTGATAAAGCTCCCAAAGAATAAATGGAGTCCGATCTAAAGAAAAAGTAGGAATAAGTACCCTGCGATGATTTTGAATACAAAACTGATCGATTACAGTCTTGATCTTTTCACGATCCAAGCTAATATCCTTTTTGGTCATAGATCTTGACCGATTTCCATAAGTACATTCACCAAATACAATATTGCTGCTTGTGATTGGATGAAAAGGTTCAACAAATACTTTGCGGTCTTCAATCATTGAATTCCCTAAATCAGAAGTAAATAGGATCTTTCTGGTATGCGATCCTCCATTGATATACAGTTCTGTTTGACAAGAACACAGAATATGTCCTGATGGAGTATACCTGATGCTAACATGATCGTTCAGCTGAACTATTTTACCAATTTCAATTTCTTCTATATGAGCAAGCACTTGATATACCTGATCTTCCGTATAAAGAGGGGTATATTTACCGTCAGAACTTTTTGATTTTAGGTTCAACGTCTCACAATCACGCTGATTAATGTATGCACAATCCAGTAGCATTTCTTTTAAAATGCGTGTAGATCCACGGGGAACAATAATTCTGGCATGATCATTCCCTCTGGCAAATAGAGTGGGAAGGCTTCCGATATGATCCGTATGGACGTGTCCTATAATGACCATATCGATCTCTTTAGATTTAATTTTGGATATCATTCTGGAATTTGCCCGATAATTTTCCAATATGGTATGGTTATCCTGAATCATACCGAGTTCAAATAAAAGTGTTTGTCCATAGCATTCGATTTTCGTGCAACTGCCAGTAACACCTTCAGCATTACCGCCGATCACTTCAATCGATACTTCACGTTTCTTTTTGCTGATGGTTAAGTCCCACCTTTCTGTCTGTACTGATATGTCTTATAATGACTTTGCTTTATCAGCATAATAGTCTTGGATATAGCGTTTACCGGCGCAACCACGAGTCCGATAATATCCAATATGATATCCCTTCCGATTCACGAAACCACGGGAAGTGTTGCGAATAACTCCCGCATTCAGCAGTTTTTCTAAATCGGATTTACTGATTTCTTTTATAAAAATCGTCCCTTTCTGTGTATATTCCCTGTACAGGGTGAAGTTGAGGTGACAGGATTTGAACCTGCGATCTCACGGTCCCTAACTGTGCGCCTTAACCAAACTGGGCTACACCTCATGAAAATAGCGGGTACGAGAGTCGAACTCGTTTCTCAGGCTTATGGGGCCTGTGTGGGACCGTTCCAGCATAACCCGCCTCATATATGAAAGTGCCAGAGAAATATCCCTGGCACAAAGCTATCTATTCACTTTATCTGTTAAGCTGCGTTTTATCTCACCACGAAGCCGT
>CATZVV010000264.1 GCA_958425285.1 uncultured Lachnoclostridium sp.
ACAGGAGCAAAAAAGAAGCTCTGCATGAATATACGATACAGACACTTCAGCCATTTCTGATTAAATAGCCAAAAAACTGTATGATAATACTGATTTCTAAAAATTATGTTATAAAACTCAATATTTAAAATCAATATTTCATACAGTTTATATATATATTCCTATTCTTCTCAGGTTTCATAAGAAAAAATCGGAGCTCCAGTTTTTTCATCCATTAAATCTTCATCAGCATAGCATGACGATTCAGATAATGCGATCATATAAAATAATAATTTCCATCTGTATGGCGATATACATATGGATCTACTCTCTGTAAAATTCCTCATATCCCTTAGACTTTTCAATATCCACATATATAAAAAAGTTGACCAAAATTTCAAATAGGTGGCCACCTTCATCCTCAAAATTAATTACCGATAAAAACGACCACCTATCTTTTTTGTCAACTTCCTACCTGATTATTTCTGTTTTTTTAATCTGATAACATTCCATGATGCTTTGTTAAGAACAGATGTCATGATTCCACCATCTACCTTACTTCTTGATACAGTTATCGGAATCACTGCTTCACCGGAAGCACTATTGCATGCCTTCATATCATTATTTTCAAGTACAATATGTTCAATCAGCTGATATCCTTCCATGCTTCGTAAATCTGTAACAAGTTCCATATCTTCATCAATATTTCTGTTTACTGCAAAAACAGTCAGCTCTTCATCAGCCTCATTCCATACCGCAACACTGGAAAGATCTGTTACGTTTTCATGCTCTTTTGTATCATGTACTGGTGTATCAATCACTGGCTGAAGAACCATACCTCGACCATATCTGGATGCGTGCATAAATGGATAGAAAATTGTCTGTCTCCATGCTTTACCACCGTCTTTTTCTGTCATAATCGGAGCAATTACATTTACAAGCTGAGCCAGGCATGCCATCTTTACACGATCTGCATGTTTCATTAAAGTGATCAGCATAAGACCTACAAGAAGTGCATCTTCAAAGCTATACTGATCTTCCAGCAGTTGATGTGCAATGTGCCATGGATCTTTTTCCATGAATTCATCATCAGCTTCTCTTGTATGGAACCATACATTCCACTCATCAAAACTAAGATTGATATCCTTTTTACCGCGTTTCTTTGCCCTCACAAAGTCACAGGTCGCAATGACAGAACGGATAAATTTGTCCATATCATCTGATAAGGCAAGGAAGTCTGCTGTATCATTATTTAAATTTCCATAATACTGATGCAAAGAGACATAATCCACATAATCATAATTGTAACCCAATGTAGTTGCTTCCCACTCAGGAAACGTAGGCATATCCAAATTAGAACTTCCACAGGAAACAAGCTCAATAGTAGGGTCAATCAGTTTCATAGCTTTTGCAGTTTCCTGGGAAAGCCGACCATATTCATGCATAGTCTTATGTCCAATCTGCCAGTCGCCATCCATTTCATTTCCAAGACACCATACTTTTACATTATGAGGATCTTTTACACCATGTTTAATACGCAGATCACTATATTTGGTTCCTCCCGGATGGTTACAGTATTCCAGAAGATTGCATGCATCTGCCACACCTCTTGTACCAAGGTTTACTGCCATCATCATATCTGCATCAGCTTTTTTGAGCCATTTTGAAAACTCATTCAGACCGATTTTATTCTGTTCCAGACTTCTCCACGCAAGTTCCAGACGAACCGGGCGTTCCTCGACAGGCCCTACGCTGTCTTCCCAGAAAAAGTTTGATACAAAGTTTCCACCTGGATATCTTACGATTGGCACATTTAATTCCTTTACCATGTTTAATACATCTGTGCGAAAACCATCCTCATCTGATAATGGATTTCCCGGCTGATAAATTCCATCATAAACAGCTCTGCCAAGATGCTCAATAAAGGACCCATAAATTCTCTTATCAACTTCTGAAACTTTAAACGCTCTGTCGATTATCATTCTTGCCTGCTTCATTTCGATTTTCCTCCATATTTAAAAATTTTTAACCTTTTACTCCTCCAGCTGTCATACCTTCAATAAAATATCTCTGGAAACAAACGAATAATGCCAAAATCGGAATAATTGCGAAACATGATCCGGCTATCAGGATGTCATAGTTGTTTCCGTATGGCGAAAGAAGGCTCTGCAGACCAACAGGAAGTGTGATTTTATCAATTGAGTTTGTTACAATCATTGGCCAAAGGAAGTTATTCCAACTCTGCATTCCCTGATAAATCCCCATAGCTGCGAAAGAAGGTTTCATCAGAGGAATCATGATTTTAAAGAAAATACCATACTCTGTACATCCATCTACTCTGGCTGCATCCAGAAAATCCTTCGGGATTCCCATCAGATACTGCCTGAAGAAAAATACCAGCATCGGAACAACCAGATACGGCAGGATAATTCCCCACATGTTATTAATCAGACCCATTTTTACAATCAATCTGTAAAGAGGAAGCAAAATTACTTCTGTAGGGATCATCATAACAAGTAAAACGCAAAGGAATAAAATATTCTTTCCTTTAAAATTATACATTGCAAATACATAACCTACACATGCACTCAGGAACAATGCAAGTGCAACCTGCACAACAGTAATGATCAAACTGTTTTTGTACCATACAAAGTATGAATTTGCACCACTGAATAACATTTTATATTCATTCAAATTTGCATTTGCCCAATCAATAGAAAAATTCAATCCATAACGCATCAGATCAGAACCCGGACGCAGCGACGAAACAGCAAGAAGTGCCAGCGGGAGTAATGTGATAATTGCAACGATCACAAAGAAGATAAATAAACACGTAGAATAGATTTTTGATTTTTTTGTTATTGACATTGTTTATTCCCCCTTTTTACTTCCTATAGTTCCATTTATCCAAAGCTGTACAATATTAACTGCCAGAACGATAAGCAGGAATATTACACCGATAGCACTTGCAATGCCAAGCTGACTCTGCTCAAATCCCATTCGATATAACATACCAACCAATGTGGTAGCCACATTATTCGGCGATTTGTTTCCGTTAAACAACATGTAGCTTTCTGAAAACATTGCCATACCACCAAAAATGGAAATTGTAAGTACATAAATTGTTGTAGGTTTTAGTAACGGAATTGTAATGTAACGAAGCTGTTCCATACTGGTTGCACCATCAATAGATGCAGATTCATACAGATCAGCAGGTATCT
>CATZVV010000265.1 GCA_958425285.1 uncultured Lachnoclostridium sp.
CAATCCGCGAAGAAGTTGTTACATCTACTTCCGTATATATTGGAGAAGATGGAAATCTGCTGCATGAGGATGCAATGAATTGTGAGGTTCTCCGTATTCAAAATCCTATTTTGACAAATACCGACATCTTAAAAATTAAAAATATGAAACGAAATGGTTTTAAAGTTGGCGTTATTCCAATTACCTATTATAAAAGCACATCTCTTGTAAAAGCAATTGACCGGCTGTTTCTTGAGGCAGATCGTGCCTATAAAGATGGTGTAAATGTGTTGATTTTATCGGATCGCGGAGTCGATGAAAATCATATTGCTATTCCATCTTTACTAGCTGTATCTGCTATGCAACAGCATTTGGTTAAAACAAAAAAACGTACTTCGGTTGCTATGATACTCGAAAGCGCGGAGCCGAGAGAGGTTCATCATTTTGCAACATTACTTGGTTATGGTGCTTGTGCGGTAAATCCATATCTGGCACTTGAGACGATAAAAGAGCTGATTGACAACCATTTACTTGATAAAGATTATTATGCAGCCGTAGATGATTATAATAATGCTATTTTACATGGTATTGTAAAAATTGCATCAAAAATGGGAATTTCAACAATTCAGTCTTATCAGGGAGCAAAAATATTTGAGGCAATCGGAATTTCATCCGATGTTGTTGACAAATATTTTACAGATACGGTATCACGAATTGGCGGCATCGATATGGATGACATTGCAAAGCAGGTGGAAGAACTTCATACAAAAGCTTTTGATCCGCTTGGACTTGGCTCAGATTTGACACTTGATAGTGTGGGAAGCCACAAATTTAGAAGCGGTAAGGAAGAACATTTGTATAATCCGAAAACGATTCATCTTTTACAGCGTTCCACAGCGACCGGTAATTATGAAATGTATAAGGAGTATTCATCGGAAATTCATCAAGAAGACAAATTTACCAATTTGAGAAGTCTGATGGATTTTCGATATACCAAGAAGCCAATTCCGATGGAACAGGTTGAGAGTGTAGAGCAAATTGTAAAGCGTTTTAAGACAGGTGCTATGTCTTATGGCTCAATTTCAAAAGAAGCACATGAGACTCTGGCAATAGCGATGAACAATTTACACGGAAAATCAAATAGTGGAGAAGGCGGAGAGAGTCTTGACCGTCTGACAATTGGAAAGGATGGAAAAAACCGCTGCTCAGCAATTAAGCAGGTGGCATCTGGACGTTTTGGTGTAACTTCAAGATATCTGGTTAGTGCGAAAGAAATTCAAATCAAAATGGCACAGGGAGCAAAACCGGGTGAAGGCGGACACCTGCCAGGTGGTAAAGTTTATCCATGGGTCGCAAAAACAAGACATTCAACTCCGGGGGTGTCCTTAATATCACCACCGCCACATCACGATATTTATTCCATTGAAGATTTGGCACAATTGATATATGACTTGAAAAATTCAAATATAAATGCAAGAATTTCTGTTAAGCTTGTTTCTGAAGCAGGAGTTGGTACGGTTGCTGCTGGTGTTGCAAAAGCAGGAGCAGGTGTTATACTTATTTCTGGTTTTGATGGAGGAACAGGTGCAGCTCCGAGAAGTTCGATTCATAATGCGGGACTCCCATGGGAGCTGGGACTTGCAGAGACTCAGCAGACATTGCTTTTAAACGGGCTTCGATCAAAAGTTGTCATTGAAACAGACGGCAAATTGATGACCGGGCGGGATGTTGTTGTGGCAGCTTTGCTTGGAGCAGAAGAGTATGGATTTGCTACAGCACCTCTTGTTACAATGGGATGTGTTATGATGAGAGTATGTAATCTCGATACTTGTCCGGTTGGTGTAGCTACGCAGAATCCGGAACTTCGTAAGAATTTCAAAGGAAGGCCGGAGTATGTTGAAAACTTTATGCGTTTTGTTGCGCAGGAAGTCCGTGAATATATGTCTAAGCTTGGATTTAAAACATTAGATGATATGATTGGACGTACGGATTTATTGAAAGTACGTGATGATATTGGAGAACATGAGCGGGCAGCGAAACTGGATTTGTCTCCAATTTTGGAAAATCCATTTATAAAGGATAAGAAAAATAAATTTGATGTAAAAGATATTTATGATTTTGAATTAGAAAAAACAATAGATGAGAAAGTATTTTTGAAAGAATTTGCTTCCGCTTTGAAATCTGGAGAAAAAAGAAAAGTCAGGGTAGATGTAACGAATATTGAGCGTTCTCTCGGAACAATTCTTGGTTCTGAAATTACCCGCAGGTTTGGTGCAGATGCAGAAGATGACACGTTTACGGTGGAATGTACCGGAAGCGGTGGACAGAGTTTTGGTGCATTTATACCAAAAGGATTGTCTTTAGAACTGATAGGTGATTGTAATGATTATTTTGGAAAAGGCCTATCGGGCGGTAAATTAATTGTTTATCCGCCAAAAGATGCGACGTATCCGGCAGAAAAAAATATTATTATTGGAAATGTAGCTTTATATGGCGCAACAAGTGGTGAGGCATATATTAATGGTATTGCCGGAGAACGTTTTTGTGTCCGGAATTCCGGTGCGAGAGCAGTAGTAGAAGGTGTTGGGGATCATGGATGTGAATACATGACAGGAGGATGTGTTGTTGTTCTTGGTAATACCGGTAAAAACTTTGCAGCCGGTATGAGTGGCGGTATTGCATATGTTTTGGATGAAGACAGTGATTTATACCTGAAACTGAACAAAGAATTGGTTTCGATGGATGCGGTTACTTCTAAATATGACGTTATGAGCCTGAAAGATATGATAACCTCTCATGTAAAGGCAACCGGTTCTGAAAAAGGGAAAGTGGTACTAGAGAACTTTAAAGATTATTTGCCGAAGTTTAAAAAGATTATTCCACATGATTATCAAAAAATGCTGCAGGAAATTGCAAAAATGGAGCAGAAGGGTCTTAGCAGTGAGCAGGCACAGATTGAAGCATTCTATGCAAGAAAGAAAGCACAATAACGCAATATAATGCAGAAAGGAAGGAACGTTTATGGGTAAACCAACCGGATTCATGGAATATGAGAGAAAAAACAGCCAAGAGGTTAGTCCTCTTGAGAGAATAAAAAATTTTAATGAGTTTCATAAAAGCCTGGGTACAGAAGAACGTAAGATACAGGCAGCAAGATGTATGGAATGTGGAGTACCATTTTGCCAGTCAGGCATGCTGATTGGTGGAATGTCATCGGGAT
>CATZVV010000266.1 GCA_958425285.1 uncultured Lachnoclostridium sp.
TGCCAGAAAACGGAGCATATACGATTATTAACGGATATGTTTATCTTTCCGCTAATTCAAAGCCACTTTTGATTGCTGTCAAATCCCTTTCACCCCGTTCTTTACGCCGTGCGCTCACGAACAGTGTTGCACGCTGGGAAACAGCACGAAAAGAATTTGAGGATGTGATTAAACAATGGGAAGAAAAGCCCCTGCATACGCTGAATGCCCATCAAATAATGAAGGGAATTCAGACTGTATTTTATGCCGCTTGTATTTATTTTACAAGAATTCAGCTTACATTGCCAGCCGCCTCTATCAGCGAAACATTATTTACAAAATTTTTTCAGGGAGCGGCTCGTCGCGCTGGTATGACAGATATTTCTGTTTTCCTGCTTGGATTTGATACGATTGCTCTGCAAGCCGAAAAGAACCTGTGGAGTCTCTCGGAATGGGTAAAGCAAAATAATACTCTCAACCTTTATCTGCAAAGTAATCCAACAGCAAAGATAGCGGAAAATTTTATGTCCTCAGTTCCGCCTGACGAAGTTTCGCTGGAAGTATGGATAGAATGGAAAAATCGAATCAATCAGTATTTTAAAGAGTTTGGTCGTACCGCTTATGAATTTGATTTTGCATATTCCACACCGCAGGAAACACTTACACCAACCTTTGAATCCATAAAAACCTTTGTAGAAGGCAAAGGTGAAAGTCCTTTTTTACGTCAATCCAAATTTGAAAAGCATAGGAAACAGGCAGAAGAAGAAATTTTACAACATATAGGTAGCTCACGCAAAAAACTGTTTTTGAAGTTGCTCCATTGGGCGCAGGAAACTGCTCCTATGCGTGAAAATGCTATTTATTTGATGGGAATGGGGCATCCTCTGATTCGCCGGATGTTTCATGAAATTTCAGCACGCCTTATACGTGGCGGAGCTACTTCGCATATAGATGATATTTATTGGCTCACAAAATTGGAATTGGAAAAACTCATAATACAGTTAGACGAAAATATACCTTTATCCGATAGAAGAAATTTGATACTTGAGCGAAAAGCGGAACTCAAAAAGTATCAGGGCTATGTGCCACCAGCTCAGTTACCTGAGAAGAAAGTAAAAAGCATATCACATGCACCACAGAAACAAAAAGATGGAAAAACCGTGTTGAGGGGTATAGGAACCAGTTCTGGTGTCGTGACAGCTCGTGCCTGCGTACTAAATAGTCCGGCAGATTTTAAAAATTTCCAGCCAGGAAGTGTTTTGGTTGCCGTTACTACAACTCCGGCTTGGACACCCTTATTTGCCTCTGCAAGTGGAATTGTAACGGATATTGGAGGTCCTCTCAGTCATTCAAGTATTGTTGCACGGGAATGTGGTATCCCTGCCGTTATGGCGACACACACAGCCACGAGAAGTATTAAAAATGGACAAATGATAACGGTGGACGGCTCGGAGGGGACGGTGACGATTGATGAATAAAAAACCGATTTTCGCTTTAAATCTTGCTACTTTGGTGATTGCGTTAGGATATAGCTTAATTCTTCCGGTCATGCCATTTTACATGGAAAATCTAGGTGCTGGCGGTCGTGAGCTTGGATGGCTCACTGCCGTATATGCTCTGGCACAAACAGTATGCGCACCTTTTTGGGGTGCACTGTCCGACCGAATTGGTAGAAAGCCGATTATCAGCATTGGTATTATAGGATATTCCATCAGTTTGTTCCTGTTCGGTTTGGCTTCATCCTTTTGGACACTATTTATAGCTCGCAGTTTATCGGGTATTTTGTCATCTGCTACGTCCGTTGCATCTTTGGCATATGTTGGAGATTCCAGCTCGGAGGAAGAAAGAAGCAAGAATATGAGTCAACTTGGAGCTTCAATGAGCGTTGGCGTAATGATGGGACCATTATTGGGAGGCATTCTTGCAGGCTATTCGCTTGCGCTCCCATTTTTTACAGGAGCCGGCATTTCATTTATTGCCTTTCTGCTAATTCTAACACTTTTGCCAGAGTCAATTGAGCGTTCAGGACAGACGGAAAAAAGAAAACCCTTTGATTTTTCAGACCTGAAAAGTATAATTTTTGGCTCAGCAGGAATGGTTTTGATACTTATTTTCGTCGTGCATTTCTGTCAAACAGGCTTGCAAGGAATTACGGGGCTGTATGTCGTAGATAAGTTTGGATTTTCCACTAAGCAAGTTGGTGTTATTTGGATGGCTCTAGCAGGTATTTTGATTGTAGTACAAGGCTTTTTGACTGGTCCTTTATCAAAAAAAATTGGTGAGAAGCGACTAATACTGATAGGTATGTTTTGCAAAGCCTTAGTAGCGTTTGCCATGGTATTGACAACTGGGTTTGTTAGTGTGTTGGTGGTTTTTGGCTTATTTGCGGTATCTTCTGCTATTACAGTACCCACATTAAACGCAACCCTTTCAAAAACTGACAATCAGCATAAAGGAACACTGATGGGATTTGCCAGTACCGCCGGAAATCTTAGCAAAGTTATTGCTCCTTTATTAACTGGGTATCTGTATGAAAGCAATATTGAATTACCATATATAACCACGGGAGGGATAGCCTTAATCGGAGTGGTTATCTGCTATATCTGGATAAAAAATCAAAAGAACAAATGATGGAAGAGGACGTTTATATGGAGGTTATACACAGTAACTAATCTGGTATAGAAATTCAATTGAGGCTTTTCTGCTTTATTAAAGTCTTGCTACTACTTAAACCTATAATATCCTTAATTCATTATGACAAATTCCAATTCAACAGTTTTGATACATAAGGAGGTAATAGGAATGCACCAAAGGGAAGCAACCTCACATCATTCACAAGGAAGCTAAGAAAGAAGATAGAGCCGTCCCCAGACTATCCACAGTACATATTAACTGTCTGGGGGGGTGGCTATAAATTCAACAAGGTAATGATTTGAAAATAGAAGAATGTTAGAAGATACGAAATTGATAAATTCTTTAGGTTAGAATCGATGATGGGGTAAACGAAAAAGCAGTTTTGACATTGCAGGGAACTGCCCTTTCGTTTACACCATTTTCGATTTGGCCTAATTGAACAAAGTGAGCGTCCGGTTAGCTACTACATATGGACTTTCAATCTTTTGTTCTTACCCATGATTATACAGGATTTCCTGAACAGAAGCTACAGAAATCAAGTGTTTCCAGATAAATAGGTACGACAACAAAACCT
>CATZVV010000267.1 GCA_958425285.1 uncultured Lachnoclostridium sp.
AGTACCCCCTCCATCATTTTTTGTTTGGCAAGGCTGATTCGCTTTAAAAGAATGTAGTTGTGTATTGTTAAAGCGGTATGCTTTTTAAACAATTTTGTGAGTGTATATTTATTGATAAAAAAACGGTCTGCCAAAAAATCTAAGGTAAGATATTCATTATAATGCTCATTGATATATCCAAGAATTTCTTCTATCACAGGATTGACACTGGAATTTTCTCTTGGATTTAAATCCTGTAAAATATGTTTGTTAAGCAGAGTCAGCAGTTGGAGAAGTGCAGAGCGGTTCAACTGTTCCTTCCCGTAATAGTCTTTCTGCTTACTGGCATGAAGAATATCAATAGCATTTAAAATAGAATTGTATTCTGCTTCATTTGCAATATGAAAATGGTACCGTTTTTCCTCTGAAGCATGTAAAAGAGGCTGTAATAAAGTATATTCATTAAACTGAAGAGATTTCAGGCACGGAATAGAAACATAGAGGTATGCTCGTTCATATGCCCTGTCCCGGTGTATAGGAAGTAACTGGTGAATGCAAAAAGGCGGAATCACAATAATATCCCCACGTTTTACATCAAATACCTTGTTCTCAACAGCGAGCCGAATCGATCCCTTCAGATAAACATAAATCTCAAAAAAGTTATGCTCATGAGCCGGAATAACAGGAAAATTTGGATTTTCCGTGTGGTCAGCTTCATAAAAATAGTCGGATGGCATTGGCCGATCCTGAATGGAATAGACACAATTCAAAACAATAGCCCCCTTCTTAATTCAAACACTTACTATTATTATAAATCAGGAAGTAAAAATGGTCAACTGAAATTGCGATTGTTGTAATGAGTTATACAAATTTTTGCAATATATTGTCTAAAATAAAATTAAGATTTTGAAACAAGGAAACAATTCACCAATTAATGCAAACAAGAAATGCAAATATGCAATGTTTTTTTCAGGTGTCATCTATTAGAATAAAATTATAATTTTGCACAAATATGAACAGGAAAGGAGATTGATTTTGTGAAAATGTACAATATGAAACATAGTATGCGTGTAGTTGCGTTCACGATGGCTTTTGCAATGGCAATAACGTCATGTTTATTTGGCAGTGTAAATGCAGCGGCAGCAAAGCCAAAGATTAACTCTATTAAAATTTCAAAGCCAGTTGTTCCAACATTAGCTTTAAAAAAGGGAGAATCTTATCAGTTACGCATAAATGTAAAACCATCAAAGCTAAAGAAAAAGGTAAAATATACTTCTAGCAAAAGTTCTGTTGTATCAGTTGATAAAAAGGGAACATGTAGGGCCAGGAAAGCAGGAACAGCAGTTATTACCGTATGTAGTACAACAAAGCCAAAGAAAAAGGCAAGCGTAAAAGTAAGTGTTTATAAGAAATTGAAAAAGGTAAAAAAAGTAGTTTTATCACCTTCATCTGCTACAATTGCAGTTGGAGAAACCCTGAACTTAAAAACAAGTGTAACCCCGAAAAAGGCAACAGTGAAGAGTTTTTATTATCGAAGTTCGAATAAAACGGTAGCCAATGTGAGTGGGAATGGGATTATAACGGCAAAGAAGAAAGGTATAGCAGTTGTTACGGCATATGCAAAAGATGGAAGAGGAGCTAAGGCCTCTTGTAAAATCACTGTCAGAGCTAAGGGAGCATCAGAAGGAAATTCATCTGCGAATAGTTCGAAGCCAGGTAATCAGGCAACAGCGTCGCCACAGCCTATTTTTTCCCCAACAGCGAAACCCATTGTAGAGCAGGATACACAAGATACGTTTGTAATCGCAGACAGTACTGCTGCGGTTCCTATTTACATTGATTCAGACGGGCAGGATTACGATGGATTAAGTCTGGTAGCAAAATCTTTTGCGGAGGATGTTAATCTTGTTACAAATGCTGAGGTTGTTCCATCGGTAGTAACGGATATTTCAGAATTAAAAGGTTCTGCTATTATTGCGGGTTCTATTGGGAATAATGGAGTGATTGATGAATTAATTTCAAATGGCAAATTGGAGATTGACGATGTAAAAGGCAAATGGGAAGTATATAAACTGCATGTTGTAAAAAATCCGCTTCCTGGTGTTGAACGTGCCCTTGTTATTGTCGGAAGTGACAAGAGAGGAACAATTTATGGAATCTACCATCTTTCGGAGCTAATGGGTGTTTCTCCGTGGGTATATTGGGGAGATGCAGTACCTGCAAAGCAGGATAAAATTGAATTAGCCAAGAAAGATTTTGCAGGTACTTCAGAAGAGCCTTCCGTAAAATATAGAGGCATTTTCCTCAATGATGAAGCTCCGTCACTATCTGGCTGGGTAAAGGAAAAGTTTGGTAATTATAATGAAGAGTTTTATGAGCATGTATATGAATTGATTCTTCGCCTAAAAGGAAATTATTTGTGGCCCGCTATGTGGTCAAATTCATTTAGTGATGATGGAAAGGAAAACAAGATTGCTAATGCAGAATTGGCAGATAAATATGGTATTGTAATGGGCACTTCGCACCATGAGCCAATGTGTCGTGCCGGCGTAGAATGGCAGAGAACATATTCCCAATATGGCAGCAGTAATGTGTGGGATTTTGGAGAAAACGAAGAGGCAATTACAGAATTCTGGAGACAGGGTGTTCAAAGGAATAAGGAGTTTGAAAATGTTATAACTCTGGGAATGCGTGGTGAGGCTGATTCTTCTTTGGGAGGAACTATAGAAGACAATATTGAACTTCTAAAAAATGTTATTACCACACAGAAAAATATACTGCAAGAGGAAGGACTGGAAGAGGTACCACAGGTGCTAACCGTTTATAAGGAGGTAGAGGATTTCTGGCATGGAACAGATTCAAAAGAGGGATTAAAGACATGGGATGTTCTGGATGATGTTACGATTATGCTATGTGATGATAACTTTGGAAATATGAGAACCCTGCCGGAAAAAGATATGCAGAATCGTGCAGGTGGTTGGGGAATGTACTACCATTTCGATTACCATGGAGGACCAACTTCTTATGAGTGGGTAAATACAACACAGCTCAATAAGGTCTGGGAACAGATGACAATGGCATATGAATACGGTATTGATGATATTTGGATTGTAAATGTAGGAGACTTAAAACCAATGGAAATGAATATCTCATATTTCCTTGACTTGGCCTATGATTACGATACGTGGGGAAAGAACGG
>CATZVV010000268.1 GCA_958425285.1 uncultured Lachnoclostridium sp.
GAAACGTGCTCGAATGCCATAGACTCCTCCTTCTGACTGCCTCACTGGGCGGTCTTTGTTGTCATCAGATGCGAATTCCGATCGCTTCCATACGTTCTGCAATCGCATCCAGATCTTCCTCGCTGATCTGGTTTTTCTCTTCCCAGAGTGCCTTGTCCCAGATCTCAACACGATCCTGGACTCCAACCAGAACTACTTCCTTCTCCAGATGTGCATTCTTTCTAAGTGACGGTGGGACAAGAACTCTCCCCTGCTTGTCGAAACTGCCCTCAGATGCACTTCCAAAAAAGTAGCGTTTAAAGATTCTGGCATCCTTGTTCATTCGTGGTAAGCTTTCGAGTTCGGCTACGAATTTATTCCATTCTTCCTGGGAATAGACAAATAGACAGCCCTCTAATCCGTTACAGATCACGAAGCTGTCACCAAGATCTTCCCTTAACTTTGCCGGGATGATCAGTCTGCCTTTTTCGTCTATGTTATGGTTAAACTCTCCTAATAACATCCGAAACCCTTTCTCTGGAATCTATGGAAATCTTCATGTCCACTAAAGGTATCACTACCGTAATCCCTTCGCTTCCACTCCTTCTCCATATTGCACCACATTCTACCACTTCTCACCACTTAGTTCCATTGTAAACCACGTGTCTCCCTTTTTCAAGCCCTTTTTTAACTTTTTTGTTTCTTTCCAAACTTCATTCAGGTCTATCTACCGAAATAACGTCATAAAAAATGATCGCTAACCTTCTTATAATTAAAAGTTAACGATCATTGATACACTGTCTAAAACAGCAATAATTATTTTAATGATTAGAAATATATCTATATCTTTTTTGAACATATCTAGTCAATGTGCTTTGTATAACATGTAAGATATATGATGTAATAAATGAAAGAAGAAAAACAATAGGTACAACCAGTACATAATATTCTAGTCTTCCCGGAACAGAAGGAACATATGCATTAAGTTTACTATAGATAATCGTATCAAAAACCGAAGACACTAAATATATTCCTAATGACAACTCTGAAATTTTGGTAAAACATTTATAAAGTATAGTTCGTTCTGTTATTTTAGAAGTATCAAGATTCAAAATACAAATAAACGTAAGTACCGATAGAATCAGCGGCTCAAATCCATACCATTCATAATATGAAGCTCCGAAAAAGACATTATTATAATTACGTCCAAAATTAAAAAAGCCAAATATTGTCAGAAAACCCATAAACAATAAGAGTGATTTTCCAGAAGAAAGTTTTGCTCCATATTCTTTAAGATAGCATCCGATGTAATAATATGTAAGTGGCCATAAAAACTGCCAATAATCTGGAATTATCTGCAGAATTCTTGTTGATTCAGTTGGAAAGAATATTGCTTTAATCGGACCATCGATTCCCCATATATTAAGTAAGGAGGGAATGGTAGTCAAGAAAAGCATTGTAGCTACAAGAAGCTGCTTTTGTTTTTTATCTTTTAATCCATTATAAATCAAATTTAAAAACGGAATGATTAAAAACAACCCAATATACATTTCAACATACCATGAATATCCAGCACCAGAAAAATTAAGAATTCTTAAAATAAAAGTCCGTATTCCAATATGTTCTGATGTATAACAACTTAAAAATAGAATGTCAAAAACGCTCGCCAGCAAATATGTTATATATGTTTTCACTAATCCTAAGTAGTAGGGGTTTTTGACAAGATTTTTTTATTCATAAGATATCCTGTTAATATTGCAAAAAGAGGAACACATATCATAAACGCTGTCCGCATTGTAAACATGACAAACATCCGCTTTCCTTTTATTATTTCCGTATAAAATCCATTATTCAAAAAAAAATGCACAGATAATACAGAAAACACTGCAATACTTCGAATAATATCAAGGTTAATATTTCTTTTTTTCATCATAGGTATCTCCCTAATTTTAATCCGAATAATTATCTGTATCATTCTAATGGTTGTTTTTTGCTTTGTCAATAGAAATAGTTGCAAATACTTGAATAAAATAGAGATATGGCACATGCCATATCTCACGTTATCAAATGCTATTCATTTTATTCTGCTGAAAGTGTACTTAGATAATCCTTAACAGAGTCATAATTCACTTCTGCAACTGCACGTTCCTGATTGGAAGAATGCAGATCATATGCTGAAGATCCGAACCAGCCAACAATTGCAAGTACAATTACTCCCGCTACACATCTTTTTACATTGCGCATGATCTTCTCTTTACGCATTGTCTTCTTTCGGTCCGCCTTTTCCTTCTTATAACGATCCACCTTCGCCTGACTCATCTCTTGCCTGCTCCCTTCCTATTAGGTCTTTAGCAATTATTTTACCACAGCACATCTTAAAGTACAACAATAATTCCACCATCATTCGCATACATACTACTAATTCCTGCTGTATCTACAATAAAGGAATCTTTCACCTTTACTTTCTCCAAAATCAATTTTCTGACGACCTCTGCACGTTCCGGACAGTTGCAATGTGCAATTGCAAGAATCTTCTCCTCCGGTTTTACAGCGTCCTTCGCGACATGCTCTGCCATCTTCGCCAAAGCTTTCTTCATCCCTCTGCTCTTATCCAACTGACAGATTGTTCCCTCTGGGGTAGAACCCATAACAGGCTTGATATTCAATGCGCTGACTACCAGAGATTTCAGTCCTGTCAGTCGTCCATTCTTACGAAGTGTATCAAGATTCTCAAGAACAAAATACGTATGCTGTTCTTCAATATAAGCTTCTACCGTTTCAACTACCTGTTCAAAATCCATTCCGGCTTCTTCACATTCCTGAATCTTTCGTCCGATCAACGTCTCTCCGACAGATGCTGAACGAGAGTTAAATACATGGATCTTTTCTTCTCCGCCTTCTTCCTTATAAAGTTTCTCTCCAAGAAGTGCACTGTTATAAGATCCGCTCAATTCCCCTGACAAAGTAACTGCATAGACTCTGTCAACATCACATTTGTATAATTCCATATAACGCTCCGGGGACGGACAGGATGACTTCGGACATTCCTCGCTTGCAGCCACTCTTCTTAAAAAATCAGCCTGATCAAATGTCTCGTCATCCAGAATGTGAAAGCCATCCACTTCCATGCTAAGAGAAGCCGTCTTAAAAATTCCACTCTCCTTCATCTGTAGGGTCAGCTCTCC
>CATZVV010000269.1 GCA_958425285.1 uncultured Lachnoclostridium sp.
TTTGTGGTTATATAAATGATAAAAATCAGTGCATAGTATCACGCAATACGGATTTGAATTATAAAAGAGAATTTCCTAGTGCATCTTGGTTTGAGGATACAGATTATGCAAAAATACATACTGATTTTGGCGCTATCTGTACTTATGGACTATTGGTACACAGTTATGTAGTAGTTGATATTTTAAAAGATGCTAGTCCATACACATGTTTACTCAAATTCAAAAGGCAGGTAGCAGAACATACTATAGCATGGGATATAAAGCATAATGAAAAGGCTGTTTACATAGCCGTGAACGGGAATGTTAACACTAATCAAACATTAGCAGCAAATAGTCAAATCACTATGATTGGAACTTTCATGATAACATCAAAATAATCATTTATTGATTAATGGGATATGAAAAGGAAACATATCCATTCCCCGCCTGGCCTGACAAATTAATCTTCAGTTCGGTCGAATTATTATCAATGTAAACCACACCTATAGCAGCAGTTCCTATACCGTTCGAGCAGTAGCGGCTTTGTCCTATGGCAGATTTAGGCATCCCACTACAAATAAGCACGTTTTCCCTTGCAGAAGCAGATGGCGTAATAATCCGGCACCTTATGTAGCATATGCCTGATTTTACACGATAGTATATTTCACCCGTTATTTCAGAATCTATGATATCTTCAATCAGTGTGACTGCACTCATTGTTAAATCCGTATTGCGCACAGTAAAGCAGTCTGGTGCTGCCAAGCCTCCTATCATACAATAAAGATACCAAATTTATTGTATGGAGGTAGAACAAATGGATGAAGTAAGGTTAAAAGATGAGCTTATGGCCAGGTTGTCCAATGAACTGGACCGGCCTGCGCTGCAGGTGATTGACGGGGCACTATCGTCAGTGTTGCGAAACTACGAAATATCCAAAAGGGAAACCGGGTTGAGTACCAACATAATCAGCTTTCCAGAATTGGATATTTTCATCGGGAAAATCAGGTTTGAAAATTATTCGGTTAGTACAGTCAATCAATACCAGCGTTTTTTGACGGACTTACTGATTTATGTAGGTAAGCCAGTACAGGAAATCGCGGGAGAGGATGTGGTGGAATGCCTTAATTATTATGAGCAGGCTAGAAAGATTAGCTCCAGCACCAAAGACCACAAACGGCGCATTGCAAGCTCCTTCTTTACTTTTCTACATGAACGAGGCTACATCTCAAAAAATCCTATGTCCACCGTGGACCCAATCAAGTATGTAGCAGAAATACGGGAGGCATTGACCAGCCGTGAAGTAGAGAAACTGCGTATTGCCTGTGGAACCAATATCCGTGACAATGCAGTTCTGGAGCTGTTCCTGGCAAGTGGTTGTCGTGTCAGCGAAGTGGTCAGTATGCGGGTAGAAGATATGGACCTTCAGGCGGGATGTGGGAAAGTATTAGGAAAGGGAAAGAAGGAGCGCATGGTGTTCTTTAATGACCGTGCGATGGAATATTTGGAACGATATTTGGGGGACCGTAGGAGCGGGGCTGTGATACTATCAAAAAGGGCACCTTATCAAGGATTAAAGAAGAATGCCCTGGAGAACATTATCCGGAAGATTGCAAAAAAGGCAGGGCTGGGTAAGCGGGTATTTCCGCATTTGCTGAGGCACACATTTGCCACGCGTGCATTGAACAAAGGTATGCCGCTTCCAACATTATGTGATTTGATGGGGCATTCGAGTGTAGAAACCACCAGGATATATGCAAAAAATGGTGCCGGAAAGATTAGATATGAGTACGACATGTATGCTGCATCCTAACTCTTAAAATCTGACAGGATTTTTTTGGCCTGCCAGATGGGAGGCTTACTTAAAGTACGCTTATGGGGGATGTTGAGCACAGTTATAATTATATAGAATTGTTATGCGTGCTATATTTTTGCATTTCCGGGCATAATACGGATTTATCAGACCATGGAATTGTTAAGGCATATTCTGGGGATGCCGTCATTAATTCGGATTGGGTAAGTGCTGGAACCGTGGTATACAAAGTCCTTAACGGTACGTGTTTTGTGGATTTTGATATCACTGTAAAGCAGATTACAGCAATAAACACGCTGATTGTAAGCGGACTGCCTGAATCAACAATCGTCAGGCACGGGCGCATTACAGGCTGGGAAAACGGCGACATTTCTATGCCGTTTTACTTAAATAAAAAGGATATCATTGCAAATCCCTGTGGTGCAGGGAGGTATGCAGGATGTCTTTCCTTTTCAATTATATAGTTCGCCAACCGGTCCAACCGATTCCAGCAAGAGTATAACTTCGGACAAACAAGTTAGTATCTGACACTGCAAAAGCAACCTGAATAGCCCAGGCAAGCTCAAGAGACATACCGATAACAAAGCCATTACCAAATCCACTGACTCCCTGCTTATATGGTGTATTGAGTGTATTATTATCCCAAATTGCCATTACTACCGTCTCGCTTTTACCCTCAGTAAGGAAATTGCAGTCAGCAACTCTGCTCGCAAACCTGTTACTTAAATCCGTATTGTACACAGCAACTAAAATGAATAAAAATGAGTTTTTGATGAATTAACATACTGATGTGCGCAATACGGATTTAAAATTACTTGCTTCATGTTTTAACTTTGAAAAAGTAGCTATAATACAGCCTTTTTTCGATGATGCAGACCAATCATTCGGTTTTCGCTCCTATTACAATATGTCGATGGCAGCAGGCTACGCAATACATTTCTACTACAGTGGCGAGAAACGTATTACATTGCGATTTTTAGATACTGATGGTACCTGGAAAGATTCATGGACTGGAAAGTTGCAATAGCTTAAATGATTATTCACCACCATTTTTTCATGAACAGCGCATCTGCCGAAATACCCTGCGGGATTATTTTCTGCTCATTTCGGTCATTGCCCACGAAACAAGTCAGGATGTTTGAAGATGACGCTATGTAACATGCGTATGCAACGTTCCCATTGCTTTTTACATTGGTAACACATAGAAACATATATCCATCTGGTACAGTAATCGGTATACGTATCTCCTGTCCACCATTAGGCGCAAGAGTTATGGATTGTGAATATGTAAATGTTTTTATAAGCAATGGGTTAATTAAATCCGTATTGCGTGATACTATGCACTGATTTTTATCATTTATATAACCACAAA
>CATZVV010000270.1 GCA_958425285.1 uncultured Lachnoclostridium sp.
TTAAAGTCTGAATATTCAAGACCTTTTATTTTCGGATAACTGCTATTGGCAATCTCGCGAACATAGTGATACATGACAATGGTTACTTCTCTTCCCATATTTAAACCTTGCCTTTCTTATGAAACCTCACCATTACACCATAAATATTATACTTTAAAACAGCCGAAATCACAAGGAAAATACTTTCTTTTTTAACTATAGACACATTATTGGAATCATTTTACATTTCCCTTTTATTTATAGATTAGTTCATTCATTTTTTAACCGGTTATGTTCCTTGACAAAAAAACCAACGTACCAATATAATACTAAAAGAGGAGCTATACAAAATATCTAAAAATAAAAAGAGAGGATGCATTATGATAACTTTTACAAATATAAAGGAATTAAGAAAACAGCTGACACTGGAAGAAAAAATCGGAATGATTCATGGAGCAGGTCTGTTCCGTACAGAGGGAGTAAAACGGCTTGGAATTCCACCTCTTACAATGAGCGATGGTCCATCTGGCGTAAGACAGGAATTTCAAAATGCCGCATGGGAACCTGTTAATGATAGCAGTGAATTTGTATCATGGCTACCTTGTAATACATGTCTTGCATCCACATGGAGTACAGAGCAAGCAAAAGTCTTTGGAAAAATACTCGGAACAGAAGCAAGAGGACGAGGAAAAGATGTCATTTTGGCTCCTGGCATTAATATCAAACGGACCCCCCTTTGTGGAAGGAACTTTGAATATATGAGCGAAGATCCGTGCCTGACATCTGAGCTGGCAATGGCGGAGATCGAAGCGATTCAGGAATCTGATGTAGCAGCATGCGTCAAGCATTTTGCATTAAATAACCAGGAAAAGGAGAGAATGTCTGCTGAATCCTCAGTCAGTGAACAGGCATTACACGAAATTTACCTTCCTGCCTTTTACGCTGCTGCCGTTAAATCACATTCTCTCTCTATCATGCCTTCCTACAACCAGTATTCAGGAGAACATTGCTGTCATAACAGCAACCTTCTCATTGATATTTTAAGAACAAAATGGAACTATGAAGGTGTTACTATCTCAGACTGGGGTGGGGTTCATGACACAAAAGCCGCTGCTGAAAATGGACTGGATATTGAGATGTCCGTTACATCAGACTTTAATCAATACTTTATGGCGACTCCTCTGTATGAAAAAGTAAAAAGAGGTGAAATCGCTGAAAGCATAATTGACGAAAAAGTTGACCGGATTTTGAGTCTGATGCAGCAGCTTCACATGCTAGGGGGCGACCGGATAACCGGAACCTATAACCGACCTGAACATCAACAGAGTATTCTTAATATTGCAGAAGAAGGAATCATACTTCTGAAAAATGACAACAATCACCTTCCTCTTTCCAAAACAGTTCGTAAAATCGCTGTGATTGGTCAAAATGCAATTCAATCCCATGCAAGTGGAGGCGGAAGTGCCGAAGTCAAAACCCTTTTCGATATATCGCCACTCCTTGGTATAAAAATGGTTTTAGGGGGGAATGCTGAAGTATACTATGCTCCCGGCTATTATATTGATAATAAAAAACATATTTCAGGAGATGTAGACTGGCAGGCAGAAAGCCTGACAGCAGACAGCGATACCGTAAACGGCAGTGATAGCCAGACAAAAAACATCCTCGTTCAAAGAAAAGAACTTCTTCACAAAGCAGTTGCTCTCGCCAGAGAATGTGATGAGGTAATCTTCATCGGCGGACTTAACCATGCCTTTGATGTAGAAGGATTTGACCGAAAAGATATGAAACTTCCCTATGAGCAAAATGAATGCATAGAAGCTCTTTTGCAAATCAATCCAAATACAACCATTGTACTAATCAACGGTTCTCCTGTCGAAATGCCATGGCTGCAACAGGTTCATTCTCTGATTCAAACCGGCTACTGCGGTATGATGGGTGGACTTGCATTGGCAAATATTTTATTTGGAAACATAAATCCTTCGGGTAAATTACCGGAAAGTTATCCCATTCATTTGGAAGACTGCCCAGCGCATAAGAATGAGTCTTCCTATCCCGGAATCCGTCAATCAGATAAGCATCTTCTAACTACATATACAGAAGGAATTTTCGTTGGCTACCGTTATTATCTGACCAATCAAAAGGCTGTCAATTTTCCGTTTGGACACGGACTTTCTTATACACATTTTGAATATAATAACTTGCGGGTGCAGATTCAGAAACGTAAATCAACGGATGATATTCGAATTACCGTTTCACTTGGTATTCAAAATACGGGACACCGTGACGGCAAAGAAGTTGTACAACTGTACATTAAGGAAAACACCCCTTCTGTTCCCCGCCCGCTTCGTGAATTAAAAGCCTTTCAAAAACTTGAAATTCAAGCAGGCGAAGAGCAGGAGGTTTCCTTTCTGCTAAACAAACACCATCTGGCATACTATGATGAAAACCAGTCCTGTTTTCATGCCAATGCCGGCACCTATACAATTTACCTCGGAAGCTCCTGTGAGGACATTCGCTGCCAGGCAGAAGTTGAACTTCCAAAGGCCTATAGCAATATGACATATATTTTATAGGCAGAGCCGAAGAAACATCGGAATGGTGAAGTAATCCACATACTCTTTCACCCATTTACCGCCCCCTATAATCTGTCCGGTGAAATAATTTTGCCATTTACCCTCCGGCAGATAATAGTGTGCCATTCCGTCCGGATTGAAAACAGGCGCTACCAGATAATCGTCTCCCAGCATATACTGTTTATCAAGATAAGTGCAATTCGGATCATCCGGGAATTCCAACACCATGGCACGCATAACCGGAATCCCAGTTTCATGATTTTTTCTTGCCTGCTCCAGAAGATAAGGCATTAGTTCCTGTTTCACCTTTACAAAATGGCGTAAAACTGCCACGGCTTCTTCATCATATGCCCATGGTACCCGATAAGACCAGCTGCCATGCAACCTCGAATGTGTGGACAAAAGCCCAAATGCCACCCAGCGTTTATATACATCCGGTGTGGAAGTATCCTCAAAACCACCAATATCATGACTCCAATAACCAAAGCCGGACATTGTAAGCGATAAACCGCCACGCAAACTTTCTGCCATAGATTCATAATCTGACCAACAATCTCCACCCCAATGGACAGGGAAT
>CATZVV010000271.1 GCA_958425285.1 uncultured Lachnoclostridium sp.
CCTGTCCAAACCTGTATCCCATGTTCTTCTACTATTATAGTCAGTTCTTCAATATTCCTTTATCCGGGCAGGAACTGACACCTTCCGAACTCAGTAGCTTCATAATTTCTCTTTTCCGGGCAAAGCTTACCGGAAAAGGTTCCCTACAAAAGATGAGACAGAGTTCTAAGTTGTAGGAGACTTAGAGTCTGCCACAGCCATAATTAGGCTGCGTATGCTAAATTGTCTTCAGCGTTTAATTGTTTCCCATGTTTTTACGTGGTCACAGGTTCCACGAATAGCTTCACCATCTTCAACAGACCTGTCGAAACCAGTACAACCCCAAAATGAAGTACTGTTAATGACAATATATATTGTCATGACAATTCCTATCGTCATTTTTATAATACTCGGAAAAAGAATTTTTGTCAATGTAATTTTTTTACAAATTTCTGATTTTAAATTCTCTTTCATTCGCCCGACGCTGATCCTTTTTCGCAATATCCTCACGTTTGTCATACAGCTTTTTACCTTTTGCCAGACCAATTTCCACCTTAACCAGACTACCTTTCAGATAAACATTTAAGGGAACAAGTGTATATCCCTTGATTGCAATTTTCCCAATCATCTTGCGTATCTCATAACGGTGCAGCAATAGTTTTCGAACCCTCAATGGATCTTTGTTGAAAATATTTCCTTTCTCATATGGACTGATATGCATCCCATAGATATATACTTCATTCTTTTCAATACGTATGAAGGCTTCTTTGATACTGCATTTTCCCATTCTCAGAGACTTTACTTCCGTACCCACAAGTGCTATCCCTGCTTCATAAGTTTCTTCAATAAAATAATCGTGTCTTGCCTTTTTATTATTAGCAATCATCCTTTTTTCTTCTTTTGACATCTTCATCCTCTCCATTCTGCCAAAGCATAAAATCCACTGTATGAGCCAAGCGATCCACACGAATTACCTGCACCTTTGTTCTTTCCCCTAAACGAAGAATTTTTCCGCTATATCGGCCAATTATCTGATAATTGGATTCATCATATT
The DNA here is from genome assembly GCA_958425285.1 of uncultured Lachnoclostridium sp. GTDB lineage: Bacteria > Bacillota > Clostridia > Lachnospirales > Lachnospiraceae > UBA933. The sequence goes on from CATZVV010000271.1 coordinate 1,034, forward strand.
GGTAGGTATCATTCATAATATCGGAAATACGTACCATTCCTTCTACCGTATTTTCTAATTCAACATAAAGTCCCCACGAAGTAACCCCACTAATAACACCTTCAAAAACTTCTCCAATATGATTCTCCATATATTGTGCCTTTTTCATTTTATCGACTTCACGCTCTGCCTCATCTGCACGACGTTCCATATCACTGGAATTTCTTGCCACACCAGGAAGAATCTTAGCATAATGATTCTTTTGGGACTCATTCATTTTGTTATGCAAATTCTCTTTAATGATGCGATGAATCTGCAAATCCGGATACCTCCTAATTGGAGATGTAAAATGACTATAATACTTCATGGCGAGCCCAAAATGTCCAACATTTTCAACTGTATATGAGGCACGCTTCATAGATCTTAAAATGAGGCGGCTTAAAAAGGCATCTTCCTGAGTACCACTAATCTGCTCAATTAACTTCTGCAATTCTCTCGGATGAATTTCTTCACTTCCCACTTTAAGATGATATCCAAAGCCTCTTGTTAGAGCTGCAAGCTCTCTAATTTTATCAATGTCCGGATATTCATGCGTCCTATATAGAAAGGGAATTTCCATCCAAAAATATTCTTCGGCAACCGTTTGGTTTGCTGCTAACATAAATTCTTCTATTAAGCGAGTCGCTGCATTGTGTTCATAAGGCAAAATTTCTGTTGGCACACCTTTTTCATCTAAATAAATCTTACACTCCGGAAAGTCAAAATTGATAGAACCCTTTTTCTTGCGAAGTTTTCGTAATTTAGATGCTAATTCGGCCATTCTCTCAAATAAAGAAACAAAATCACTGTATTTTTCACAGGTTTCTTTTTTATGCTTCGCAATAATATCATTAACATCTGTGTATGTCATACGGTAGTCTACCCGTATCACGGTTTCTGCAATCTCATGGCCAATAATTTTTCCCGTTTCATCGATATCCATCAAACAGCTAAGGGCCAAACGGTCTACACCCGCATTTAATGAACATATCCCATTCGAAAGCTTATGTGGAAGCATTGGAATGACTCTATCAACCAGATAAACACTTGTACCTCGCTTTAAAGCCTCCCTATCTAGTGGGGAGTTTTCCTGAACATACTGTGACACATCTGCAATATGGACACCAAGATGATAAATTCCATCTGCATCCTGTTCAAGCGTAACAGCATCATCCAAATCTTTTGCATCTGCTCCGTCAATTGTAATAGTTGGAATAATTCTTAAATCCTTGCGCCTCTTTACCTCTTCCTCATCTACCTCATCCGGAATCTGTTTAAGCGACTTCATAACATCCTCTGGAAAAGATTCCGCCAAACCAAAACTTCTTATCACTGAAAGAATATCCACACCCGGATCATTTACATGTCCAAGTATTTCCTTCACTTCACCTTCTGGATTTTTGGTTTCATTTCCGTAATCTGTTAATTCTACAACTACTTTGTGCCCTTCTACTGCACCTGCACTCTTTCCCTTCGGTATATAAATATCCTTATCAATCTTTTCATTATCCACAATTACAAATCCAAAGTTTTTTTGTTTACAATACGTACCAACAACCTCTGTGGTATTACGTTTAAGCACTTTAAAAACAGCACCTTCTCTGGCCTTTCCGCTCCGTTTTTCACCATGATGCCAAAGTTGTACCAAAACAGTATCTCCATGAAAGGCATCTTTACATTTACCCGCCGGAATAAAAATATCGTCTGACTCACCTTCTATTTCAACAAATCCAAAACCTCGCCTTGTCGCCAGGAAGGTTCCAACTCTCGTTGTCCCTTCCAGTTGCATAATCTTTCCGGTTTCAGAAAAGGTGATTTTTCCCTCTTCTGCCAATGTCAGAATTACCTCTGAGAAATTCTCTCTCTCCTCTTTCGGCACCATAAGCAACTCTGCCATCTCCTTTGGCTTCATTGGTTTGTATGCCGGTTCTTGTATAAATTGAAATATCTTTTCTTTTTTCTGCCTTAATTCATTTTCTTCCATGTCATCTCCATTCCGAGAATACTGTCAAAATAGAGCAGTATACTCTTGCTTCACATATATACATCTGCATGG
>CATZVV010000272.1 GCA_958425285.1 uncultured Lachnoclostridium sp.
ATTTCTGTTTCTTCTGCGCCTGGCAGATACGCGATAATCCGGTGTGCCATCACTGTTCCGATTATGCAGGGGAAAAACTCCTTGATAATTTCCCGAATCCGTTGATACTGCTTCTCCACTTTAACCGTAGCTCCAATTGGGTTTAACAAAACACCATCTTTCATCTCTGTACCAAATTCAAACACCATGGTATATCCATAATCATATTCCATCTCTAACAACTGCTTGAATTTTTCCGTATCTCCCGAAAAGTCATCATGAAAAAGAATGGTATAAATAAAACCGTTTTCAATAAGAGGAACGACAATTTCGAACTTTTCTTTAATATCCAGATCTTCACGTCTCCTGCTCCTATCACGCTCCACAAGACTAATGGCATGCTCAAAAACCTCTACAATCCGTGAAGAATTTGCCGGCTTCATCAGATAATCAATAACCCCTAAGTCAATTGCTCTTTTTGCATAGTCAAATTTATCATATGCAGACATAATAATAAAATAAATGGATTTATTTGTCTTCCGCATTTCCTCCATTGCGTCAATACCATTAATTCCAGGCATCTGTATATCCATTAAAGCAATATCCGGGCGGAATCGCTCTGCCTTTTCAATCACTTCCCGTCCAGTTCCCGCACACTCAATCTGGCATGAATTTCCAAAATTCTTGGTCAGGATTTTTTTGACACTCTCCAGCACAAGGCCCTCGTCATCCGCCAATAAAATCCGATACATCTTCTTCACCTCTTTCCTGCTTTGGTATCGTTAATGTCACTGTCGTTCCTTTCCCCTCTCCCTCACTCTCAATACGAAAAACATGATCCCTCTTATAATAGATCTGAAGCCTTTTTATAATATTCCATAAGCCAATTCCATTTCCATCCTCACTCACTACTTCACTACACATAATTTTTTTCAGACGTTCCTCCGATATTCCCTCACCATCATCAATGATACAAATTCTGGCTTCTGATTCCATGCTATAGGTTCGAATCTGAATTGTACCACAATGATTCTGACTTCTGATTCCATGCTTTACAGCATTCTCTACAATAGGCTGTAAAATCATAGCCGGCATAGCAATACCCATCAATGACTCGTCCAGTTCTTTCTTATATTTTATGCTTCCCATAAAACGAACATCCATGATATACATGTATGAGTCTACATACAATAATTCCTTTTCAAGTGTACTGTCTTTTTCATCCTGCTTTAGATTATATCGGTAAAAATCTGCTAACTTTTCAATAAACAACGATGTTCTCTCTGCATCCTCCAATGTTGCCAACTGCATACCTGCATTTAATGAATTAAACAAAAAGTGTGGATTAATCTGTGCCTGTAAATAATTTAATCTGGCTTCTACGAGATGTTTTTGCATTAAAAGCTCTTTTTCCTTCATCTCATTTTCTTTTTCAAGACTCCGCTGTACTTCATGCATATACTCACGAATGCTAAGCATCATTTTCTGAACGGCTCTGGACAATACTTCAATCTCATCACCTGTTTTTACGACAGAAAAATCCTTATCCATATTACCGTCTGAAATTTCATTCGCCACCTTTGAAAGTTTGGCAAGCGGAATTGTAATATTCTGAGCCAAACTGATAATGGCAGCAACAACTGCAATTAAGAGGAAGCTGGCAAGGCAAAGTCCAAATAATTCAAGTGTCCGAAAGGAGCTCCGGATTGTTTCGTAATGGTTTGTATTCATCGTTAACTGAAAATTAGCCGCAGCATTTGTGTTTGTTCGAATATAACGAAGAATTCGAGATGCCTGAGCATAATCATCGCTATACTTTTTAATATTTCTTCCCCGCTTTCCCAGTATGGCATCTTCTGCTAAACGAATATAGCTTTCTGTCATTCCACAAATGTGGTGGCTGAGCACTTCCGTCTTGGACTGAAGTCTTCTCGGTCTTAAAGCCTCAATCATCCCCTGCAGTTCTTTTTCATTTTTATAAAATTCTTCCAGTGCCGGTGTAGACTTCGTTTCTAAATAGGTGTAAAGATTTTCATGCATCTCTACAACCAAATCTGAAAATTGATTCAGTTGAACATTACTTTCATATACCATGTCCAATTTAGATAAAATTTGATTCATATTATAATCAAGAATCAGAATTGTCGATAAGACCAATACCGAAACAGTTAAAAACAAAAACATCAGTCTCCGGCTGATTGATACTTTTCTCAAGACTCATCATCCTCCCTTCCGCTTTGCGTCTGAGAGGCTTCACTTTGCCCAAATACATAAATATCTACATCTACCATTGAACTAATATGATCGCCCTCCTGATACTGGATCATATTTCTAACTGCCTGCTGCCCTAATTGTACACTATTAATGGCAACAACAGAGTGTACAATTTTCTTTTGTATTGCCTCCCTCGCCGCTTCTGAATCAAAAGTTCCAATTATTTCCATTCTCCCTACTTGATTATATTCTACAATTAGTTGAGTGGCATAGGTAGTCTCATCCGATGTCAAACAAATAAAAACATCTGTCCGATTTTCTTTATCCAAAATAAGCCGTTCAATGGTTTCCTCTGCACGGAATGCTGAATCGGTCTGTACCCGCTCTGTTTCAATCAAAAAGCGATGCCCTGCCACAGCATTGCGGATTCCCGAAATAATTAATTTTTTTCTTGATTCATTCTCACCATCCGCAACTAAAATAGAAACCCGTTTTTCCTTATCGCCTTCCAAAGCTAACAGCTGTTCTCCATAAACCCTGCCAAGATTATAGCTGCTTGTCCCAACAAAACAAATTTGCTCATTACTGTTGCAGTCATCCACCATAGTGATAACCGGAATCCCCTGTTCAGTTGCCTTTTTTACGAGTTCCATACATTGATCACCTTCCGGATGAACCATAATACCGCTAACATTTGCAGCAATTGCCATCTCAAACAAATCTTCCATCGTATAATCATTTTGCAGGTTTTCTCCAAACATTTCTACATAGACGCCATGCTCCTCCCCTGCTGCTCTTGCCGCCTCATATGTTTGTCTCCAAAATTCATCCGTTGCATCCTCAACAATAAAGGCGTATGTCGTCTCAAAATTTCCTCTGCCCAAAGAATCCGTATTTTCAATATGGCTT
>CATZVV010000273.1 GCA_958425285.1 uncultured Lachnoclostridium sp.
GGGAATTAAATTCCGTGAAACGGATGTGAGAGAGACCGGACGTTCTGCAATGGGTGTGAGAGGCATTGAGTTAAAAGGTAATGATGAAGTTATTTCCATGCAGGTTGATACAGAAGGAGAATATATTTTAATTGTTTCTGCCAACGGCATGGGCAAGCGCACCCCATTTAGCGATTTTAAACTTCAGAATCGTGGAGGTAAAGGTGTTAAGTGCTATAAGATTACGGATAAGACAGGTGAAGTTGTTGGTGCAAAAGCAGTCAATAATGGAAATGAAGTAATGATGATTACCAACGAAGGAATTGTCATTCGAATGTCTGTAGATGATATCTCTGTTCTTGGAAGGGTTACATTAGGAGTCAAATTGATGAATACCGGAAAAGAAGATGATATTGTCGTAGCAAGTATTACAAAAGTAAAAGAAAGTGTAACAGAAGCCGACGAAGAAGCTGCAAAACTTGCAGAAATGGAAAATTCTGAAACAACAGAAGATTCAGAAGAATAAATCTATAAATAAAGGCGACATGTTGTCGCCTTTATTTATACTACAGAATAATTTTCAACTTAATAATGTTTTATGAGATATGGGGTTATTTTGAAGAAAATTGACAGGAGGTAGATATGAGAGAAATCCATACAAACGAAATTGTTAGAAATATTAAGGAAATGTGCATTGAAGCAAATCATTATCTTTCATCAGATATGATAAAAGTTTTTAATAAAGCAAGAAAAAATGAAAAATCTCCTCTGGGATGTCAGATATTAGAACAATTAAATGAAAATTTAAAGATTGCCGCCGAAGATATGATACCAATCTGTCAGGATACGGGTATGGCAGTTGTTTTTATTGAGATAGGTCAGGATGTACATATTGAGGGAGAAAATCTGGAAGATGCCATTAATGAAGGAGTCAGACAGGGATATGTGGAAGGTTATCTTAGAAAATCAGTAGTTAAGGATCCAATTATCAGAGAGAATACAAAAGATAATACACCGGCAGTGATACATTATAGTATTGTTCCGGGAGATGAAATCAAATTAACTTTGGCACCAACAGGTTTTGGAAGTGAAAATATGAGCCGGATATTTATGCTGAAACCTGCGGACGGAATAGAAGGTGTGAAAGAATCCATATTAACGGCAGTGAAAGATGCCGGACCAAATGCATGTCCGCCAATGGTAGTCGGCGTAGGTATTGGTGGAACATTTGAAAAATGTGCCATTCTTGCAAAAAAAGCCCTTGCCAGACCGACAGACAGCAGTTCCCATATTCCATATGTAAAAGAAATGGAAGAAGAGTTGTTAAACAAAATAAATAAATTGGGTATCGGCCCGGGAGGTCTTGGAGGAACCCAGACTGCACTGGCAGTAAATATAGAAACTTATCCTACACATATTGCAGGTCTGCCTGTAGCAGTCAATATATGCTGTCACGTAAACAGACACGTGATCAGAACATTATAATAAAAGTAAATAAAATTGAGATGATATATAGGTACCACAAGATATAGTTTTGTAATTTACTACATTATAATAGGAAGAAACTCATTACAAAATTAAAAAAAATACTAAATATTGATTGTTTTAAGGAGGAACCATGGATAAAAGAATAACAGCCCCTATCCCGAAAGAGGATGCTAAAAGTCTTAGGGCGGGAGATTATGTATATATTACGGGAACTATCTATACGGCCAGAGATGCCGCCCATAAAAGAATGAGCGAAGCAATTGCAAAAGGGGAAGAATTGCCAATCTCCATGGAAAATAATATTATATATTATATGGGACCCTCTCCTGCCAGAGAAGGAAGACCGATTGGTTCGGCAGGACCCACCACGGCAAGCCGTATGGACAAATATGCTCCAAAGCTCTTAGATTTGGGGTTAAAAGGAATGATAGGAAAAGGCAAACGAAGTGGAGAAGTCATTGAAGCAGTAAAGAGAAATGGCTGTGTTTATTTTGCGGCAGTTGGCGGTGCCGGTGCAATTCTTTCAAAATGTATTAAGGAGAGTAAAGTGGTAGCATATGATGATTTGGGAACAGAAGCTGTCAGGGAATTGTATGTGGAGGATTTTCCTTGTATTGTGGTAATAGACAGCCAGGGAAATAATTTATATGAAACTGCAATAAAGGAGTATCAGGATGAAAATTAATCGTATTGTCTATCTTTTTACCAGAAGATTCTATAAAGTTCCCTGGTTATTTCGTCAAATTATCAAAGCGGGAAATGCAGAGAAATATACAATTCAGGAAAGATATGACAAAGTAAAAGAAGTCTGTAATAAAGTAAACATATATGGCCATGTAAATATAACATGTACCGGCATAGAAAATCTTCCCACAGAAAACGGGTTTTTGTTTACCCCAAATCATCAGGGATTATTTGATGTACTTTTGATGATTGATACCTGCCATATTCCATTTTCCATCGTGATGCGTAAAGATTTGGAAAACCTTCCTCTGTTAAAACAGGTGCTGAAAGCATTGGACGGAAAGACAATAGATCGGGAAGATCCCCGTCAGGGAATGCAGATTATTAACGAGATGGCTCAGGAAATGATGAAAGGCAGAAATTATGTAATCTTTCCGGAAGGAACACGAAGCAGAAATGGAAATATTTTAGGAGATTTTAAGGGAGGAACATTTAAAAGTGCAGTAAAGGCAAAAGCGCCAATTGTACCTGTGGCTTTAATTGATTCATTTAAACCCTTTGACATTAAAGATACGAAATCCGTGGACGTGCAGATACATTATTTGCAGCCATTGTATTATGAAGAATATAAGGATATAAAAACAGTAGAAATCGCACAGTTGGTAAAATCCAGAATTGTGGATAAAATAGAAAAGGAAACGGGAATAAAACAAAATCAGACATAAAACCAAAAACTTTTAGGAGATGCAAGGCAATAATCTAAATTATTGTTTGACAAATAAAAGTACCTATATTATAATTGTTTTTGCACTGCTGAAGTGTCATAATGAAATATGGATATTTTATCAGGCATGGAGAAGTACTCAAGTGGCTGAAGAGGCGCCCCTGCTAAGGGTGTAGGTCGTTTGCGCGGCGCGAGGGTTCAAATCCCTCCTTCTCCGTT
>CATZVV010000274.1 GCA_958425285.1 uncultured Lachnoclostridium sp.
AAAAGAAGCGGGAATGAAATATGTAGTTTTAACGGCGAAACATCACGATGGTTTCTGTTTATTTGATTCAAAATTAACGGACTATAAAGCGACAAATACAAAGGCAGGACGAGATCTGGTAAGAGAATTCGTAGATGCATGTAGAGAAGAAGGATTAAAGGTAGGACTCTATTTTTCAATTATTGACTGGCATCATCCAGATTTTCCAAAGTATGGAGACCGCCAGCATCCAATGAGAAACAATGTAGCCTATAAAGATGAAAAAATTGATTTTGATCGATATTTAGATTACATGCATGGTCAGGTAAAAGAACTGGTGACAAATTATGGGAAATTGGATTTGCTTTGGTTTGACTTCTCTTATGATGATATGACAGGAGAAAAATGGAAAGCAACAGACTTAATTAAAATGGTACGTCATTATCAGCCAGATGTGATTATTGATAACCGTTTGGAAGGCGCAGGAGATAACCATGGAAGCATTGCAACAGAACATCCTTTAATTTATAGTGGAGACTTCGCAAGTCCTGAACAGATTATTCCTCCGAAAGGAGTTTGTGATGTTAATGGTGAGCCTATTCCATGGGAATTATGTGCAACAATGAACAATCATTGGGGATATTGCAATTTTGATCATCAATATAAAACACCTGAGATGCTGGTAAGAAAGTTGGTAGAGTGTGTCAGCAAGGGTGGAAATATGATTTTGAATGTAGGACCTGATGCAAAGGGGAACATTCCACAAGAAAGTGTTGAAATTTTAAGAGAAGTTGGAAACTGGATGAGTAAAAATAAAGAGAGTATCTATGGTTGTGGAATATCAAATTTTGAAAAACCAGATTGGGGAAGGTATACACAAAAAGATAATGTGATTTATGCACATGTTTATGAAACTCCTTTGGGAGCTCTTCCACTTTATGGCATTAGTCCTGAACAGCTGGCTGAAATTACATATTTAGCGGATGGAAGTGAGGTAAAGAGAGGTGAAGCATGGAATACAGCTCTTTATACGGATGTTGCATTCGTATCATTCGGAGAAGATCCTGTGTTTACATATCCATTGCCAGATGAAAGGGACACTGTATTAAAAATTCAACTTAGGAATTGAGAAAGGAAGAAAAACGATGAAACAGATAACCAGTATTTTAATCGGGGCAGGATTGAGGGGTGGTTATGTATACTCGCAGTATGCACTGGATCACCCAGATGAATTTAAAGTGATAGCTGTAGCAGAACCGGATCAGGAACGCAGGAAACTTTTTGCGGCAAAGCATAATATTCCAAAGGAACTACAATATGAATCCTATGAAGAATTATTACAACAGGATAAAATGGCAGATTGCGCTATGATCTGTACACAGGACAAAATGCACTGTGAACCAGTTACTATGGCAATGCAAAAAGGATATCATGTTCTTTGCGAAAAGCCGATGTCACCAGACAAAGAAGAAATTATAAAAATGGGAGCAATGGCAAAGAAATATGATCGAATATTATCTGTATGTCATGTCCTTAGATATTCTCCATTTTTCTCTAAAATAAAAGAAATTCTGGAAGAGGGAAGAATCGGAAGGATGATGTCGATTCAGCATATCGAGGAAGTTGGATATTGGCACCATGCGCACAGTTTTGTAAGGGGAAATTGGAGAAACAAAGAAGAATCCAGTCCGATGATATTGCAGAAATGCTGTCATGATATGGATATTATGTTATGGTTGGCGGATAGTAAATGCAAAAAAATCAGTTCCTTTGGAGAACTTACATATTTTACGGAAGAAAATGCTCCGACAGGTGCGCCGAAATATTGTATGGACGGATGTGAACACAGAGATCAGTGCCCATTCTATGCACCGCGTTTTTATCTGGAACATCCAAAAGCTGTGGAAGATGGTCTTGTATATGCAGTACCTGATCAGGCAGATTCTGTGCATGTTCTGGAATCGTTAAAGACAGGTCCAGATGGAAGGTGTGTATTTCATTCGGATAATACAGTTGTAGATCATCAGACAGTGGACATAGAATTTGAAAATCAAGTTACAGCTTCATTTTTAATGACAGCATTTACAAATCAGTGCGCAAGGAGAATTCGAATTATGGGCACTAAAGGTGAATTAAAAGGTGACATGGAGGCAGGAACAATAGAAATCATAGATTTTGTAAGTGGAACAAATGATTTGATTCAACTTCATACGCCTTCAAAGGGACATAGCGGAAGTGATATGAGCATGATGCGAGAGTTTGTTCGTATGGTTGGAGAAGGAAAAACGGGAAAAACGGATGCATCAGTTTCTGTGGCGAGTCATCTGATGGCGCTTGCAGCTGAAGAAGCAAGAATTAGTAGATTAGTCATTGATTTTGAAGAATATAGCACTTATGAGATGAAATGAAACTGAAAAGATATAGAATATACAGAAAAAGTGTACGGCAAGTAAAATACTAATAATAAGGGAATATGTATATGAGAAATATTGTGTTTCACGACAAGACAAAGACATTTCATTTATATAATGAAAAAATAAGTTACATTATGTGCGTGTTGGAAAACGGACACATGGGGCAGATTTATTTTGGAAAGAAAATTCATGATAAGGAAGATTTTTCTTATCTGGTAGAGAAAATAGATCGTCCGATGACTTCGTATATATATGAATGGGACAAAAGTTTTTCACTGGAGCATATTCGGCAGGAATATCCGGTATATGGAACAACAGATTATCGTCATCCTGCAATTGAATTATTACAGAAAAATGGAAGCAGAATTTCAGAATTTAAATATACCGGTTATGAGATTACAATGGGAAAGCCGAAGCTTCAGGGACTTCCTGCCATTTATGCAGAATCTGAGGAAGAAGCGGTGTCACTCAGGATTTATTTGAAAGATTCTCTTACAGGAATTATACTGGAGCTGCTTTATACTATCTTTTCTGAATATGGAGCGATTGCAAGAAGTGTCTGCATAAAAAATGCAGGAAAAATGCCGTTACATTTACTTACAGCAATGAGTCTGAATCTGGATCTTCCGGATAAAGATTATATTTGGATGCAATTATCTGGTGCATGGGCTAGAGAGCGGCATGTGAAGGTGAGGGCTCT
>CATZVV010000275.1 GCA_958425285.1 uncultured Lachnoclostridium sp.
AAACACCGATCCCAACGCAGAATGCATCGGGAACAATTTCACAGTCTCCGGCGCCGACAGCATCTCCGACACCAAGTGAAATGCCTACTCAGGAACCATCTCAAACACCGGCGGAGCTTCCAAGCGATGAGATTGTTTATCCAACAGGAGAAATCATTACATTACATGTTAGTATCACAAAGTCTGAAACGGTAGAGAGTGAAGCCGGAAAAGTAACGATGCTTTCTTTTGATGGAACGACAGAAACGGAGTGGTTTACAGGAGAGACTTTACCGGGAGGGGTTGATACACAGACTCAATGGAGTGGGCAAAATAACATCTTATCTGCCAGATACATCCTGGAAGGAACCGATGATGCAGGTGAAAAGTGCCGCATCTACATTGAAAATAATGGGGAGGATGTGAATGGAGTTGTAAAAACAGTTCCGACTGTGATTACGAATAGTGAGTCATTAGCATGGCTGGAGAAAGCGGACTTGTATGGAAAATTGGATTTTGATACGTCTGGCCCGGTGATCCGTGTTATCAGTACGGGAAAAGCAAAAAAATAATTCGAGTTGTGGATATTGAAGTTTTAGAGGGAAGTGCTATGATTATATTGAGAAATATATAACGACGGTTTATCCAGCAGTTCAAGACAGGCACAATAAGAGGCGTGTAACAGCCATAAAATAACTCCTTTCAGGATGAGTTTCCGGTCAAATCATATAACCTACCTGTAAGGAGTTATTTATTTCAGGTTTTCTGTAAAGCTACTTCCGTATCCGTAGACGCAGAATCGCTTTTTTCTTTGACCCATCGGTGGCTTTTGCATAAATCTTAACGGTTTTCCCAATGCCTTTTTTCAATGCCCGCACAAGACCCTTTTGGTTTACCTTTGCATAAGCTTTATTCGAAGAGCTCCATTTAAGCTTTTTATTATTGGCGTAGGAGGGTGATGTAGTGGTTCTTAATTTTACCGTATGGCCTGCTTTTAGTGTGAGTTTTGATTTGTTCAATTTCACTTTGGTAACTTTTTGCTTTTGAATCTGTATCGTGATGGAGGCAGATACAGAAGAATTGCTTTTTGAAAAAGCTGTTATCCGAACAGATTTGCCGGCACCTTTTGTTTTTGCAGTTAACCTGCCAGTCGCATCAATCGTTGCATAATTTGTATTGTTAATGGAATAGAGTACAGTCTGATCTGCAGTTACAGGTAAAATGCTGGATGTAATAGTTATCGTTTTCTTCACTTTTACGTTCTGACTGGAAGCCTTTAGGGTAATGCTGGAAGGTAAGGGAGCCTGATATATTTTTGCTTTTGCTAAGTCTAGGATACCTCCTGTTGCACATTTAGAAGAGAGTGTACTCGAGGTACTTACACTGGAGAGCAGTCGGGAACGTCTGGCAGCGATGGTATCATCTGGATAATTTTGTGCCAGGAGAGCAATAGCCCCTGTAACCATTGGAGCTGCCATAGAGGTCCCGCTGGAATAATCATATTTCCCAAAGGCTGATGTGTCCGGATTGGCGGTAGAAATGGCTATATTATCGATATAACAAGCTCCGGTACTTGTTGTAGTGCTTGCTTGAAGCCCAACTAGCTTTAGATAGGTTTTCCCTTCCATGGTGGTAAAGCGATTTCCTGTTGCAGTATTTTTGCTGACAAATGTACTATGAGTCCAATCAATCTGATTGCCGTCTTTTGTGCCCATCATAAGGCTGATATAATATGTTTTTTTGGTATCCAGATTTAAATCCGTAACATCATACATGAAGTAGTTGATACGGCTGGAAGTGTGTCTGGTTGCATCCCAGCGGTAGGAGCCGCCGATACTCTCAGGAAAGTTAATGGAGGGCTCATAGGTAATTGGATCCGATTCAAGGGTTGCATTTCCACCCAAAATAGAGCTTCGCCCTATTGCATACTTCGCCACTTCTGTTTCTGAATCTCCGGTATCATAAACAGTTGTCAGTTGTTCCCTTTTGGTTTCGTCATAAATATCAGGCAGGAAAGTTTCTTTTGAAACGGTAGATAAGATATTACAACCCGGAGCAAATAAATCAACATATAGAGAACTGTAGCAGGAGAAATTACAAGCCTGTTTGTCTTCGGTAGAAGCTCCCGTGGTAATGATATATTCGCTTCCAATATCAAATGGTGTGCCATCGGAAGAGGATACTTGTGTACCGTCATTTCCGGATGCAAAGGAAAACAATGCTCCCTTTTCTCCGATTTTGGCAACAAGACCTTTTAATGAATTCCCTGATGAGCCGCCTCCCCAGGAGCAATTCACTGCTACAATATTTGTACCAAGTGTTTGAGCCTGATAGATATATTCAAATGCCGAGATAATTCCCGATGTATCGGCAGTGCCCTCAGAATCAAAAATTTTGAGTGCCATTAGCTTTGCATTATTACTGATTCCTGCGATTCCGGTATTGTTGTTCAGTGTTCCGGCAATAATACCTGCACAATGTGTTCCGTGTCCGTCATCATCCATGGGATCTGAATCCTTGTCGCCATAGTCATATCCGTAATTGCCTGGAAGACCCTGGGACAGATATGGATTTGTCCACATGTTAGAGGAAAGATCTTCATGGGTGTAGTCAATGCCCGTGTCCACCACAGCGACTACCGGGCTTTTAGAGTTGTCAGAAGTTTCCCAAAGCTTAGAGGCACCAACCCCTGAATTTTCTGATTGGTACCATTGTTTTTCGATATAGGAATCATTTGAAACTGAACTTTTCTCATAAATATAGTTTGGAGAAACATCTGCTACATAGGCTTTGTCTTCTAACTTATCGATTAATTCCGTTGTTGAATATTTATCCGACTTTATGTATGAAATATAGTATACTTTATCGGACAGAAATTCTTCTGTGGCGGTATCAGAAGCTAAAAAAGTACAATCGCCAAAATCCCAACTTTCACTAATCTCGATATTAGAGTCAAAAGAACTGGTTCCTTCGCGGGAAAGAGCTGAATTTTCAGGAGACAGAAGGGTAACAATAACACTGCCTTTCTCAAAAGGGGCGCTTTCCTGACTGGATTTACTTTGAACCGAAGCAACAGAAGGGCGATAAGGTATAAAAAGGGATGTAAAA
>CATZVV010000276.1 GCA_958425285.1 uncultured Lachnoclostridium sp.
AAATCATCGTTGACACTTTCTATAAAATCATCATCATATTCAAATTTCTGCATAATTTCCTTAATTTTTCTTACATCTCTTTTAGCTGTTCCTTTTAAGTATCCAGGGAAATTATGTAGTACATCGAGATATACCGGATATCCTATTTTCTTAGAAATGGCTCTTATATATGCACTCATTTCTCCAATGGCATGTTCGTCACCAAACCTGTGCCAAATTTTTCTGGAATCCTCTGTTCCCGATTTCAATTCCTCAATCACCTTTTCCGTGTCAAAGGCTGTTGGCAATTTAACAACCTCCTGTCTGACTTTATCCATTCTGCGATTTGCATTGAAATTATCTCGACTACTGACATTGATATATCCGAGTTTATCAATTAAAGCTATAACTGCTTTCTTGCTGATTAAATCATCACTCATTCTGTTCACCTGCCCTTCTGTTCCACGTATTAACTTCTTTCCGCTCTGCCGCACTATAAGACCCTGCCCATGTTCCACCGCTTCGTCCGTGGCACTTTTTACAGATTACTTGTGCCCAAAATTCTTTATTCTCTCCCGTAATGCGTTCATAATTTAATTGTGCTACGCCTCCGCAGAAAGGACACGGTTTTAATTTAATCTCACTCATCTTTTATTCCTCCATATATTTTCTTAATACAGTCCTCGCACAAGTAATGTGTCGTTTCTCCATAAGGACTTTTCGGCAATACCAATTTAGATATTCTCTTTATCGGCTTATTCCACTCAGACGCATTTCGGAAATTCGGTATACTGCAAGTGCAAAAAGTATGATTTTTCTCTAATTTAGTTTTGGGATATAACATCTTCCATTCCCTCCAAATTCTCATTTTTTACACGGTATCGGATAACCGTCTGGCAATGCATTTATTAGATTTTTATGTGCTGTCAATCCAATAATCTGCATATTTACAAAAGCATTGCCCTTACAAGTATTTAACTCTTTAATTTGATTCTCTATGGCAGTGTTTATGTCATTCCTAAAGGAGGGTGTAAGGGGTTTATAAAATTCACTTGTCATAATTAGCTCTCTTTCATTTTCAATAGCCTGTCCGCAATTCGGGCAATTGCGTGATTTTAAGATTGCTCATATTCTCTCTCCTTCAATCGTTCAAACTAGAATGAGATTTTAGCAATTCCAGTCTCATTATTGTCTCCAATACAGCTTTGCTACTATATACCTGTTTGCACCCGCAATTCTTACACGACCGTTTTCTCCCATCTTTATGCGTTTGGAGGGAGTATCTAAATCCGCAATTCGGGCAAATGTATTTTTTCATATCATTCTGCACCTCCTAATAATTCGGGATTGTCGTAAATGTTTCCGATAACCTCATAGCTTTTTTCATCTGTGCGCAAATTAAATCGTCTCCGCTTGTTAAATAGTGCAAACCCACCGTTATCCCATTTAACAACAAACACATCAAATCCCGCATAATTATGACCGTTTCCATCGTCTTTCCCGAATTTGGATGTCCTGACTATATCATTCTCCCAAATCTTCTTCTCATTTTTATCAGTTTTCCCCGTATACTGGCAGAAGGTTTCGGGGTCGATTTCATATTCAAACGGCTCTCTTTCTAGCCCACTTTCCGACGTGTAATAGTCCCAGCCGGAAATAAAAGCCGTTTCTAAATCTCTATCCTGCCGCAAATCTCCCTCTACCCACCATTCATCTTTCGGCAGTTCCCGCCAGTTCTTGCGCTTGGCTTTAAATAAGATTTCTCTGCTCATCTTTTATTCTCCCCTTTCTGCCGGACTTTTCAGCCAGTCTAAGTAGCATGGACATTTTTCACACATTCCGTCAAGACATTCAGGGTAAAGCGAACTATTTTTACAACTGAATATATTTTCGCCCATTCTCCAAACTGTCTTAGCTAGAAACTCCACCAGTTCCTCGTCTGTCATGCTTCTAATTCTGTCGGCGTTGGTCTGCACTCTCTGTCTCTTAATAAACTCCCGCACAAGGTGATAATCTTTGTCCATTGTAGACAAATGTTCTTTTGTGTCTTTCTTCTGATAGACAATAACCGTATCTCCATCTTTCTGTGCCCTCAAAACTTCAAACGGATTCTTACTTGTTGCTACAATCATGTAGCCTTTTGTTTCAAGGAAATCTTCAAACTCCTGTAATTTGCTTATATGTAAAATGTTTCTCATTGCCATCTTATATCTCCTCCGTTTTCTTGCACTGCTCAAACTCTATTACCCATACCCACGGATTTGCGTTCCAACCGTAGAGTAGCAGGTCTTTCTTTTTGATGATGGAATCCCATATATCTTGAAAAGCAATAATGTAAGCAAGTCTAATGTATTCTTCTGTTTCACAAGGCATTTGCCGTATATAGCTATCAATACACTTCTTTTCAACGCCCTCTTTTTCAACGTCTTTGTTCGTTATATCCTGCAATCGCTCCACTCTCGCATCCGTAACTTTCAGCCAGAGACGGGCGGCTTCTTTCGGCATGTGGATAGATGGTTTCCACCTCTCTCCAGCATCTTCTGAATTGGCTATACTTGCCTTATATCCGTAAAACTCAGCCATATGACAACACTCGCCTGTTCCTACTCGCTTTGTATATTTATGCCACGTTTCTCGAACATACAGAATATCTCCCGGCTGATAAGGCGAGTGTATCTGTCCTTGCCCTAAACTCGTATCGTATATGTATAGTGGTTCTTCATTGACTTCAAAATATCCTTGTGGTTGCGGCTTCATACACCGCCTTGTAACCGTTTTTCTACCGTCCAAACTCGCCCGAACCATGTCGGTATTGAATAATATCGGTTTTACTCTACTCATTTGTTTGTCCTTTCTCTCAACGCATCTTGAGCACGATATATAGCCTGATGTAAACAATAATTCTCAAAATCGCTTTCTTCTCCCGAAAAATTATAATTAGGCAACCATCCTCTTGAAATTCGTTCTAATATGTCAATCGCTTTTTCGTCCGTAAGATTATCTTTAAAATTTTGATAATCTTCCTTTTCGTATTCTATAACTGTATATGTTCTCATGCTTATTCCTCTCCAAAAAATTCTTCCCTCTCCCTCAGACGTTTTTCG
>CATZVV010000277.1 GCA_958425285.1 uncultured Lachnoclostridium sp.
TTCAGAAATAACCTTGCCATCACTACGGATTCACTGAAACAGTTCTAAAGCTTCATCACTTAGAGCCAGCTCACTGTAGCCTGCCGAGCTATCCGATTTCACGTATTCTACTACATTACCAGAACTGTCTTCCATTCTCTGGATAAAAATAGTTTCATTTTTCCAATTGATATCCTTCCATTTGAGGGAACACAATTCGCCAACCCTTAAACCCAATTCAAAGTTAATTATGAGTCCTAAATTAGCAATATTTCCATTATAATCGTAGCCGCGCTGAAATTCAATATACAATTCATCAATTTCATCCGGATAAAATATCATTTTGGCAGAAGGCTTGATTCTCTGTGATCGAAACAGATGATTATATTCAAGTTCTTCTTTATTCCATGGGTTTTCGGATATCCAGCCTTTACGCTTTGCATATCTCAAAGGACCAGTAACAGCTATTTTATGCGTATTAAATGTTTTAGACTGCATTCCGTATCTGGACAGAATATCAATTGCCCACTCTTCTATATCAATGGTTTTAATTGATTTCAGCGGCATCCTGTCGATTTTAGAGCCCTTGACGTACTTATTGTAACTTGCCTGGTTCTGCTTCTTAGTTTCCGGCGAGTTTCTCCGTTTCCTGCACTTATACTCCAGCCACTCTTCAAAAATATCGTATAGCCTTAAGTCATCTATATTGTCAAAGTTCTCTGGAAAATAGAAATCATAAAGCTTGTTAATAACTTTTTCATAGGAGGATAGCTTTATTTCACGCCAGCCAGACTTTGTGGAAGCATCCTTTACCACTGTCTGCCAACGGCCACTGCTCTCCAACTTTGTTATTTTGCGTTTATGTACCTCTAATACTTTTTCTTCCTTCGTCATAAGTATGTGCTGCAACATTGCGTCCAGATTAATTATACCTCTTCTTACGCTGAAGAGCCAGTCCTCTTTTTCTCCAGCCAATCCAAATCGTGCACATTCCTTATACGACTGGTCTAAATTCATTCTGCATCACTTCTTTACTTTTTTATAGTTACTGTCTCTTTATAACGAGAGCAGCATTGTATTAGTTGTCACGGTCTATTATCTTACTGGCTGCAGCACATATGTCTCCAAGAGTATTATGCAGCTTTTCTGACCATGATTCTTTTCTGTAACAAAAGCTTCTCCACGAAATCTTTTTATTGTCCTCATTCTGTAAAGCCGCCCAGTTTAATACATTTCCTACCTCTGAATTCAGTGATACCGCAATGCACGACCTCTGATTTAAATAGCACGACGTTTCATCCATCCTTACACCATCGTTCGCCATCTGGATTATCTCTTCGATTTTAAAATCACAACTTGTAATATACGCATCCTCACTCCCACGTTCGTTTCTGGCTATCCATGAAAATGTATAATTAGTCCCATCTTTTCCTGAACGCGGTCTTGTAAGAATCCACCCAGACTGACACAGGCATTTCTTAATCTCCATTTGTGTAAATGGCTGCTTTACATAAGGCAGTTCCTTTATGTAAATTTTATTAATACCCATCTCTAAAACATCGCAATCTAAAAGTAACACTGATCTGCACCTTTTTCTGGTCCCTCCCTTGAGTAAGCTTTCTACATCTTTAATGTAGACACCAATTTGCCTTCTTTCTTCATCAAATGCAATTGTCTGTAATTCTCTCAATGATGCCTCTTCTGAAGCAACCCAAATTTCATGCTGCCTTGCCTGAAGAAATTTTATAAAAAGGGTTTGTAATACTTCCTGCCGGCTGCTCACAGTAAGTACCATTGCCGAGTATTGTGCCTCCATGAAGCATTTCCAGCTTTGAGCCGCCTCATAAGTAAAGCCAGTATCAACGGCCTTTGCCCGGCAGTATTTAAACCACAGTAAATGAATCGCATACAAATTCACAATCATATTTTGAATTCTGACATTAATATGACCATTGAATATATTCAGACTTTCGCGGGCCTCCTCCATGCACTGTTCAAATTCTGCCTCCAATCTTCCTTCATCCAGTTTACATGCTATCCACTGGATCATTGATAAAACCACACTATAAATCTGCGTTTTCGACTTATCGAGCAGATCAAGATGGAATCGTGCCCTATTCCGCTTAACATAATCATCAAGCCAAAGTACCATACAACGCTCAATAACTGATTCCCTTCCAATAAGTTTTTCACCTGTAAATACAGGCTTTGCATTGATAATCTGATTTTTTATGCCGATGGGTTTTCCATCGTAATATGATTGAACGATTTCTGTCAGATTTCTTATGGCTTTGTCCTTTGTCAGCCGTTCCAGAGCTACATCGTCCACTACGAAATGCCAGTCATTATATATTGAGATGCCCTCAAGAAGGTGATTCAGATTAGTTCCCGATGTAACAACCGACACCTTCCCCGGCACTCCAAACCATCCTTTGGCCAGGGATGTCTTACCACTTCCCTTTTCTCCGACAATCATAAGAGCTGTTCTGTTATAATCTGTTCTCTTCTCCAGAATTCTATCCAATACGGATGATAAAACAGATAGAAACATCACTCTGTCTTCCCAGGAGAATCCCATTAACTGGTTAACGGTGCCAATCTGTCCACATACATACGCCTCGTAAAACTCCTGCAAAGGTAATGCTTCCAGACTCTCACTCAATTTAGTTTTAATCAAGCCATTCCTGCCAATTGCACCATCCTTGCCCACATACCAATACCTGTCATCATAATGTATCCACCCCATTTCTGTAAAATATGTGGTATCTGCTTCTGGCAGAACAGCCATACCTAAAATATACTCCGCAATCAGTTTATATATTGTGCTACTCTTCTCATAGAAGATACATAGTTCTTTATGGTTCTTAAAAAAGCTGCCTGACTGAATCTCCCCCAGTCTGACCACATAACACTTTTTACTGCACAAATCCGCAAAGGATACTGTGATTCCATAACGTATACTTTGATTCTGGCCTTCTGCATCCAGCACTTTGTATTTTATTGCATGTAAAATACTAAAGTTGGTTGCCTTGTGGCCCTTGTATATTATTAAACACTTTATAACAAACTTATTTTCAACTTTTCATGCAGAATAGAA